>JAQCKY010000019.1 GCA_027592155.1 Pseudomonadota bacterium | reverse complement strand
CTCAAACAGGACTATTTGTTCCTGATCCATTTCGCCCGGGCATATGCCTTGGCGGCCTACAAATCGGAAACGTTGTCCGACATCCGCCAAGCCGCAGCCGGGCTCTCGGCGATTATTGACCTGGAAATGACCCTCCATATCGAGTTTTGCGCCGGATGGGGGATCGATGAGACGGCCTTGGCGCGCGAGCCCGAAGCACCCGAATGCATGGCTTATACTCGTTATGTGCTGGAGCGCGGCATGGCCGGCGACCTGCTGGACCTGCATGTTGCCTTGGCGCCTTGTATCGTCGGCTATGGCGAGATCGCCATGGCGATCCGCGAAGATCCGGCGACAATGACGGATGCCAATCCTTATCAAGCGTGGATCGATATGTACCTGTCCGAGGAGTATCGGACGGCGGTTGCGGAGGAATGCGCACAGCTCGACCGCTTGATGGAGACGCGGGGCGGGGCCGCACGGTTCGATGCCCTTGCCAAGACCTTTGGAGAGGCGACCCGCCTGGAATCTGCCTTCTGGCAGATGGGGCTCGATGCGGCTAAGGTTTGATCATGATCGACGTCGAGCACAGTATTATGGTCAACCAGGATCTCGCGCCTGGTGAACCGACGCTGTCCCTCGCCGAGGTTTGGCAGGGGCTGGTCCTGCAAGCAGAAGATGCCGTTCCCTTTGTGCCGGCCATAACGCGCTGCGTTGTGCAAGCACGCGAGGATGATGGATTTGTTCGCGAAATCGATCTCCGGGGTGAGACATTGCACGAGCGCATCCGATTTGAGCCGATGGAAAGGGTCGTGTTTGAGCGCCTTGACGGGAAAGCTCACGGTCGGGTCATCAACGAAATCGTTGAAATGTACGACGGTAATATTTCGCTCCGGTTTCGATTTCAATTGACCGTCGATGGTCTGCCGTCGGGCAGTACGGAAGAGGCGGCCTATTGCGATACCATCACCGGACAATATCGCCAGGCCCTCGAAACCACCCTTTCCGTTGTTCGCGACCTGAAAATTCGCGGCGCGTTAGACGGCGACGCTGACTACTAAACTCGCCCTAGTTTTATTGTTGATGAAGCTGTTTCATCGTTTCTCGTAACCGCTCAAACGCTAGGCGTTGTGCCACGGACAGGGTGTTGGACTGCAGGTTGCGGCGCTCATGGGGATCACCCTTCACGTCGTAAAACTCAGTACGCCCGCCTTTAAACTCGATCAGCTTGTAGCGGACATCGCGGATCGTGCGGCCTTCACGGTTGGCACTGCCGCCTTTCTTCTTCCTTCCCTTTTTGCCGCTACCCGCTGCGTCGAGGCCGAACTGTTCCGTATAGGCCCATTTCCGGTTCGTCCTGGTCGATTGGTTCTGCAGGATCGGCAAAAAACTTATGGAATCATGTTTGAGCCCTTCCGGCAGTGCCTTGGCGAGATTGACCCCCGTCATTTCCAGGATCGTGGCATAGAGGTCCGTTGTATTGATCAGGCTTGCATTGTGCCGGCTACCGTCTTTGACGATGGGCCCCGCGACATAGAAGGGCACATTCAGTCCGCCTTGGTAGAGTGACCCTTTGGCGCGGCGGCGTTGCACCGGTGCTTGGGCGACCTGACCCGGTGTACCGTTATCGCCGATGAAGATAATATTGGTATTGGCGACCGTCTCCGGCCCCAGGGCAAGCAGAAGTCTGCCGAACTCGGTATCCATTGCCTCGATCATCGCCCGGTAGTAGCCGGGCCAGGCATCCCGGCCGCCGTCCTCGGGTAGATTCTTCTGACTGTGCAGATGTTTGGGCGGCGCATGGAATGGTGCGTGGGGGGCGTTGAAGGCGAGCCACAGGAACCAAGGCTTGTCTTTCTGTTGGCCAACCCAGGTGATCGCATCGTCCACGAATTCAGTGGTGCTGTATTTGTTGCTTGTTGTCGTCTGGCCCTTCTCGGTCTTTTGCCAGGAGAAATAACTCCTCGTGCCGCCGGTAAACAGTCCGGCGTAGTGATCCCAGCCCATGCGCGCGGGATCGCCGGCGTCGCGGCTAATGTGCCACTTGCCGATGATCGCCTTGGCGTAAGCGGTGGGATTCTGATTGAGAGCCTTGGCGATGGTGAACTCGTCGGTGCTTAGCTGTGCGCCGTCTTCCGAGCGGGATATCGGCGCGCCGATCCCGGTGCGGAAGCCGTAACGGCCGGTCATGATGGTCGCCCGGGTCGGCGAGCAGACCGGCGCCGACCACAGATTGTCGAAGACCACACCATTCTTGCACAAATGAGACAGGTTCGGCATCGGCGCCAAATCGCCGGCGCTGCTGGCACCGTAACAACCGGATTCCTCGACCCCCATATCGTCGGCGATCACCAGAAGCACGTTCGACGGTTTGCCGGTGGGCGGTGATATCTGTTTTGCGGCGGTCATGAGCTGGTTAACGCGTTCGGCGACAGTCGCCGCGTCCATCGTCTGGGCGGAAACGTTGGTTCCACCGGTTATCGTCAACCCAAGGAAAATTGCCAGCAGGGCGCGTGAATGAAATTTCATCGTGAAGCCTCTGATTTTGATATTTGTTCCCAGCTATGATCCTAACGCAACCGTGTCCCCAATCCGTCGCGCAGCCGTCAACGTCGTTCCGCCTTGCGCCAAAACCGTCTGAATGTATAGTCCCCGGCTATGACAATAGAGACAAACTCATTGGGCTTTCATAAGGCCCCGGCGGATACTCGGGTGGTGGTTGCCATGTCCGGTGGGGTCGACAGTTCCGTCACCGCGGCACTGCTGGCCGAGCAGGGCTATGAAGTGATCGGGATCACCCTGCAGCTTTTTGATTATGGTGCCGCGACGGCCCGACCGGGAAGCTGTTGCGCCGGTCAGGATATTCACGATGCGCGCCGGGTTGCCGATGAGCGTGGATTTTCTCATTACGTTTTGGATTTCGAGGACAGGTTCCGGGAAGACGTGATGGAGGATTTTGCCGATACCTATCTCGCCGGTGAAACGCCAATCCCTTGCGTGAAATGCAATCAGACAGTCAAATTCCGCGATCTGGTAAAGCGCGCCAAGGATCTCGGCGCCGATGCGCTGGCGACCGGTCACTATGTGCAGCGGATCGGTGGGCAGACCGGTGCGGAACTTCATTGCGCCGTGGATCCAGATAAAGATCAGAGCTATTTCCTGTTCGCCACCACCCAAGAACAGCTGGATTATGTGCGCTTCCCCTTAGGGGGCATGACCAAAGCGGAGACCAGGGCTCATGCCTTGCGGCTGGGTCTCTCCGTGGCTGAAAAAGCCGAGAGCATGGATATCTGTTTCGTGCCGCAAGGCAATTATGCCGAGGTGGTCGAAAAGCTGCGCCCCGGCGCGGCGGAGCCGGGCGAGATCGTACATTTGGATGGCCGAGTGCTGGGCACCCATGACGGCGTCATTCATTACACGGTTGGCCAGCGCCGAGGCCTCGATATCGGCGGCATCGGGCCGTTTTACGTGGTGCGGCTCGACGTTGAGAACCGCCGCGTGATTGTCGGCCCCGACGATGCGCTGATGGAAGACCGGGTGACGGTCCGTGACCTCAATTGGCTCGGCAGCGTCCCCCTCGGCGATGAGGGGATTGAGCTGTCGGTCAAGCTGCGGTCTTTGCAGGAACGCATGCCGGCGATCGTCTATGGCACCAAGGACGGCGGCGCCGAAGTGCGGCTGCACGAAGCCGGCAGGGCGGTTGCGCCGGGCCAGGCTTGCGTGTTCTATGATGGGGAGCGGGTCATGGGCGGCGGCTGGATCGCGCGCAATCCGGTGGTAGCGCTGGCGGCATAGGGCCCTAGCGGCATAGGAATGAGTGGCGAGGGATATCAGCGGAGGATTGCCATGAAGACCAAAACCATTACCCCCGAACAGATGGAGCGCCAGATCGCGCGTTTCAAAGACGTGAAACCGCAAAGTAATTCTTATTCCGAGACGGGCATTCCAAAGGAAGCCTATGAGACGATGACGGCGGAGACGCTCTACCTGCTCATGTCGCCGGAATCCCAGGGCGGACCGATGGCGGCGCAGCCGGCGGTGACAACCCCGGATAAAATGAGTGTCATCATCGCCGAATGTCCGCCCGGCGATCGGCCGCTGCTCCATGCCCATCACAAAACCAGAGAGACGTTCTTCTGTCTCGATGGGCGGTTCCGCATTCGCTGGGGCGATGAGGGTGAAAACGAAATCTATCTAGAGCAATATGACATGATCGCCGTGCCGCCCGGCGTGGTGCGCGATTTCACCAATGTCACCGATGAGACCGCACGGCTTTTGGTCTGGATCAACGGCGACAGCGAGGACGATTTCAACGACATCGAAATGCCGCCCGTCGAAGCAAAATTGCTGGCCGATAAATTCGGCGACGACGTGCTGGATAAATTCAAGCAGATCGGCGTCAGTTTCGAGGCTGGGGTTGAGAGTTAAGCTGCTTTCATGCGCTTGACAGTCAATGGTCTTAGCATTACATCCGGGGCCTTCGCACCCGGACATAGAGCCCGGATCGCGATCTCGGTGGCGGGGTAGCTCAGCTGGTTAGAGCAGCGGAATCATAATCCGCGTGTCGGGGGTTCGAGTCCCTCTCCCGCTACCAATCATTTCAATAGGTTAGCGTGTATGTGGTTGGCTAATTTTGTGATGAGCAACCATAGAGCAACCACTTAAATCGGCAGAAATCCGCCAAACACGGGTGACACACGTTCTCGCATTCTGCTACATCTCGGTACCATTTCCCGTAGAGCGTCAACATGGCGAAGCCTCCGAAATTCACCGATGAACTGTTGGATGAATTGGACGAGTTTCTCATGTCTAATGACGCCCCCGATGACTGTATGCAGATTTCAGACCTTGATGGCTTTCTCACCGGAATTGTCGTTGGTCCAGAACTTATTATGCCAAGCGAATGGGTGCCGATCATCTGGCAAGGAGACGAGCCTAACTTCGAAGATGAAGAACAGGCCGAGCATATCGTCGGCATCATTGTTGCCAGATACAATGAGATAATTCATCAGTTGGACGAAGAACCGGATGCGTTTGCACCAATATTCTTAACGGCACCAGGTGGTGTGACAATTGCTGCCGATTGGGCTGAAGGTTTCATGGATGCATTTGGGTTACGACCAGATGCCTGGGACCCACTGCTCCAAGATGAAAATGAGGCGTATCTGATGGGACCCATCATGGCCTTCCTGCACGACAAGGATGGTAAGCCGCTGGTTGATGGAACAACGGAAGAGATGGCGACGATCATGGAAGAGAGCGCCGGCGCTATTCCTCACGTCATTAAGGAAATATATGATTTCTGGAAAGCCCGAAGAGGCATTGCCAACGACAACAGCCGGGCATTTGGAACGAAGGTTGGGCGCAACGATCCATGCCCCTGCGGAAGTGGTAAGAAGTACAAACGATGTTGCGGCGCTAACTGATCCACGCTGATTGCTCTTCATCCGTCGTAGACGTCCACGTCCAGGTTCCTCACGGATTCTTGGAGCGGAGGACACCTTGACGAGGCGGCAACTCCGACACAGTCATGAATAATCGAATGCACTTGCATTCGGTTATGCCAGTCATCGTATTTGAAGTGATCCAACTGCAAGTTGGTCGTGGAAGGGTTTGGGCGCGACTTTACCACGAGACGTCATCGTGGTGGGTGACGCCCTAGCGTGCGCGCAGGTGACGAGGTCTGCGTCATCGGACCAGCATTTGTTGAGCGCGCCCGAACATTGGTGAACATACGCGCCACCGCTGCGGCCGAGATCCGCGAATACCATCAGCAGATCATCTCCCGTTTCTCGAAAATTGCGGGGAGTTCTGTGTCGGAGAAGCTAAGAACAGTCGTTGTCGCCATGGGCGAACCTTGGGTATCGGATGCTGCCGACGCTGCGCAAAGGGCGTCCTTGGCCGCAGGTCGATCTCCATCCCGATGTTGCGGCGCAATACGATATCAAAGATGGCGATTGGGTGGTGATCGAGACCAAGCGCGGCAGTTGTCGGCAGCGCGCCAATATCGTGCCCGGCATCGATCCTCGGGTCGTCCATGTGCAGAGCCACTGGTGGTTTCCGGAGCAGAAGGGGCCCCATCACGGCATCTGGGCTTCGAATGCCAACCGCCTGACCAGCCATGACGGGCCTTATGATCCGGGCATGGGGACCTACTACCTGCGCGGCATGTTGTGTTCGATCCGTAAAGCCGATCCGGACAATTTGGATGCTGGGCTATGGGCGCCGGAAATACATCCAAATTATCAGAGGACGGTGGCCGACGTGCAGGAATTCGAGAGTGAATATGCCGGGCCGGACTAGCTGATTTATTGATCGGTATTTCCGATCAATAATACATAGGATTAGAGCAGAATAATTCGAGACAGAGCACTATAAGCAAGGTACGCCGGGTTTTTTTAGACGCGGCCCGAAATTTACAGTTCCTAGCTGTCTATAACTTCAATGGGACAATGAGTTCGCAAGAGCCCATTGTCCCATCATTTTTTTGGTAGTTGGATTCCCTCAAGTTTTCCCCAATTCTAACCGGTCAGCGACTTTGGTACCCCGGCGGAAGATCAGCAGCCAAGCGAGGATCGCCAGAACACCACCGCCACCCAGGGTGATCTGTAAACCGATGAAATCGGCGAGCCAGCCCATGGCTAGGGCGCCGAGCGCCGGAATGCCCCAAGAAATAATAATGAACAGGCTCATCACCCGGGCCCGCATCCCAGAATCGACCGCGTTTTGGATCAGCGTTTGCGAGCCGACTCCGCCGACCAAAATGTAAAATCCAACACAGACCAATGCCGCCGCGGCGAACCAGATATTGCCGAAGATCGTGAACAGAACCAGCGCGATGGCCTGGAGCAGCAGACTGGTCGTGACCAGTTGGGTAAGTCCGTCGGTCCGACCGCGGGCCGCAATATAGAGCCCGGCTGCAAATCCGCCGAGCCCGGTCCCTGCGAGCAGGATCGACAACCCGTCTGGTCCGCGCCCGAACATTTGGTCCGAAACGCCGGCGAGCAAGTCGATATAGGGCCGGATAAGCAGCGCAGTGAGCCCGAGCATCAACATAAGATAATAAATGCCCGCGTCCCGGTGAACGTAATGCACGCTGTCGATCATTTCCCGGACCATGTTCTTGCGGACGGTTTCTTTAGGTGGGAGCTCCGGCGTGCGGGTCAGCATCATGATCGCCCAGAACTGAAGAAAGGTGAGGGCGCTCAGGAAGATCACGATGGGGATACCGGCCCAGATCAACAGCGGCCCCGCGATTGCCGGGCCCAGAGTGCGGGCGGCGTTGAAGGTGGTGGACCCGAGCGCGATGGCGGCGGCCAAATCCTGCTTCGGAACCAGGGAATGCACGACAGACAAGCGAGCCGGGCCGCTCAGGGCCTCGAGCGATCCGGTGAGCGCGGTCAAGATAACGATGACGGTGACGTTGATCTGTCCGGTCGCGACCAGGACGCCAAACAGTATGGTGATCAGACCGGTGGATAATTGGCTGAAGCGCATCACCCGCAGATAGCCGATCCTGTCCGCGACAGCGCCACCGATGAGCGAGAACACGACCATGGGAAAGGAGTCGGCGAAGGCAACGAGCCCGAGCATCGCCGGGGATTCAGTGAGTTCCCAGGTCAGCCAGCCGACAGCAACCCGCAGCATCCAGCGCCCCATGGAGGAGAAGGAATTGCTCAGCCAATAGCGGCGGTAAACGGGATGGCTCAAGGCGCCCGCAATGCCACCGAACAAGGCTTTTAGCCTGTTTGGGGAAGCGTCGGATGTCGTCATGTAAGATCTACTATTGCGGCGCCGGGAGTCTAGGCCCGCATTGGGGGGATGTAAACGCACCCCCTCCCTAACCCTCCCCCGCACGCGGGAGAGGGAATTGCGATGGGGTCCCCTCTCCCTTTAGGGCGAGGGTTAGGGAGGGGGCGGGCGATCTAGCGCCTTCAAGATTTCGATTAGAACGGCATCGGTCCTTGAGAGTGCGTCATTATTCCAGAATCGAAGCACCCGGTAGCTTTGCTCTCGAGCCATTTCGTTCGCCTCAGATCCTGTTCAGAACGCGTTGCATGCTGTCCCCCGTCCAACTCCACGATCAAGCGTTCTGACTTGCAGACAAAATCGACAATGTATCGACCCAGGGGAACCTGGCGGCGGAAATAATATCCTTTCAACTGTCGTCGCCTGAGTCTGGTCCAGAGGCGAGCCTCGGCATCGGTCGGTGTTTTTCTGAATTGACGCGCGCGTTGCGTAACCATAGGCGTATTCTACTCGAAAGAAGGTCCCCTCCCTAACCCTTCCCCGCACGCGGGAGAGGGAATTGCGGCGGCGTCCCCTCTCCCTTTAGGGGGGGGGGTAGGGAGGGGGGTTACACGACATCATTGGCCAATTGCTCTCTCAGCGATGTCTTCAAGATCTTGCCGTAGTTATTCTTTGGCAGCCCATCGACGACGATATAACGCTTCGGGCGTTTGAAGCGGGCGATGTTGTCGAGGCAGAGGGTGTCGAGCGATGTTTCGTCGATCTCACTTCCGTGCAGAACCACAAATGCTACGACTTCTTCACCCCAGTCCGGGTGAGGGTGTCCGATCACGGAAACTTCGGCGACATCCGGGTGGGTGAGCAGGATTTCCTCGATCTCGTGGGGGTAGATGTTGGAGCCGCCCGAAATAATCACGTCCTTTGAGCGATCCTTAAGAGTGAGGTAACCGTCCTCGTCGAAGGCGCCCATGTCGCCGGTATGGAGCCATCCACCGCGCAACGTCACCGCCGTCGCCGTCTCGTTGTGCCAGTAGCCGGTCATCACGACGTCGCCCCTCACCAGAATTTCCCCGACGTCGCCGGCGGGCATAGGTTCGTCGTTGGCGTCCGCAACCCTGACCTCGACATCGGTGCGGGCGGTCCCAACCGAGGCGAGGCGGTCGAGATAGCGGGGGTGGCTTTCGTCGGTATGATCGCTGCGGGATAGCGCCGTGATGGTCATGGGCGATTCACCCTGGCCGTAGATCTGGACGAGTTTTGGGCCCAGAACATCGAGCGCTTCTTGGCAATCGACGACATACATCGGCCCGCCGCCATAGACGATCGTTTTGAGATTGGTGAAATCAGCATCCTTGGCGGCAGGGTGGCTAATCAGGCGTTTGACCATGGTTGGGGCAAAGAAGGCGCCGATGTTCCGGTGAACTTGCAGGAGCTCGATCACCTCTGTGGGATCGAAGCCACCGCTTTCCGGGATCACCTGACAGCCGCCTTTGGCGACATAGGGCAGAATATAGAGCCCGGAACCATGGGACATCGGCGCGGCGTGCAGGATCGAATCCTGTTCGGTCAAAAGATCGACGTCGCCGTAATACCCCACCGTCATCATCAGCAGGTTCCGATGGCTGGCCATGGCACCCTTCGGCCGCCCGGTGGTGCCCGAGGTATAGAACAGCCAGGCGAGGTCATCCGGCGCGACCTCGGCGGCGGGCCCATCCTCCCCTAGATATTCATCCAGGCCGCCATCGATATTGATGATGTGCTGCAGCGACGGTGCTTCGGCCGCAGCGTCTTCGATGGCGCTTGCCAAGTTCGATGTCACGAAACAGACGCGGGCCTCGGAATCGGCCAGGATGTAGGCGAATTCACGGGAATGGCGCTTGGCGTTCATGGGAACGGCGGCAAATCCGCCGTGCCAGGCGGCGAACAGTACAACCGCGTAATCGGTGCAATTGGACATGGCCAGGGCAATCCGGTCGCCGGGAACCAACCCGAGCTTATCCCGCATACCTGCTGCCAGCTGCGCGGTGCGCTGAAAGAACTGAGCGTAGCTGAGTACGGTATTGCTGCCACGGGTGATCGCCGGACGGTTGGCCCAACGCATGGCGGATTTATGAAGGAGAGTGGCGAGGTTCATCCGGCTGCTCCGCTAATCGCAATCAAGGTCTGTGCCACCTCGTCCTTCGACGGGCTCAGGATGAGGAGATACAATTCTCGTTCCTCATGTTGAGCCGGTCGAAACATGATATGCCCCACCTTCGGCTCCGCCAAACGCCAACAATGCCTGGGTCACCTCGTCCGGGATTTCCTCGGCCATGTAGTGCCCACAATTATCGAAGCCTTTACCGGTGAGATTGTCCGCATCCGCGCCCCAGACCTTCATCATGTCGATAACGGCGCCGACTCCGCCAGAGGTGCCCCAGAGTACCAGCATCGGCGCGGTTATTTTGCCGCCGGGATTGCGCTGTTCCAGCGCCCGGTTTTCACCGAATAACGCTTCGTAATATTTGAGGCTGGGGCGCATCGCCCCGGGGGTGGCGTAGGCCTGGGCATAGTCGTCGACGCATTCCGGGATGAAGGTATCCGGATCGTAACATTTGCCGCGAAAGAATTCGGTGAGGAAGATCTTTTCGCGACCGGCGATCAGTTCGGCGGCGAGGTCGGCCTGTTGCAGGAAAAAGAAATGCCAGAGGCCGAGTGCGGATGTGACATTGAGATTGACCAGGGCGCCCTCGTGGGGGGCGACATCCAGGATTGCTATCCGGTCGGCCAGGTCCGGCCATTCCAGGGCGAACCGCCGCGCGATCAGACCGCCCCAGTCATGGCCGACGATATAGGGTTTCTCCAACTCCATCGCCTCAATCAATGCCTTGAGGTCACGCGCACCGGTCAGCAAATCATAGGGGCCATCGGGCTTGTCGGTATCGCCGAGCCCGCGCAAATCGGGAGCGATGACCCGGTAATGCGCCGAGAGGGCCGGGATGATCTTGCGCCAAGCATGTTTCGTCTGAGGCCAGCCATGGAGCAGGATCATCGGCGGGCCGTCGCCGGCTTGGGCGACAGAATGCCGGATGCCGTTCGCGGCGATCATCTGGACGGTAGGTTGGTTGGCCATGGTTGCCGCCGGTAATTTGAACTGGCTGGATTGTGCCTGGGCAAGGTTGGACCGCCAAGCCTTCAAAGTTGAGGGCGGATGCCGGATTCATTAATAATTTAGCGCTAACCTTGCGGTTATTCCAAGGACGGTATGATGGCCAGTGAAGCGGATCTCTATGCACCGATAAAGTCATTGCTGGAAGCCAAAGGCTACGAGGTCAAAGCGGAGGTGAACAGCTGTGACGTGGTCGCCAAAAAAGAAGGCGCGCCGGTTGTTGTGGTGGAGCTTAAACGGGCTTTCTCGATTGACCTCGTCCTGCAGGGGATTGCCCGCCAAAGCCTTGCCGATGACATTTATCTTGCGGTCCCGGCGCCCGATACGGCGGCGAAGCGGCGGAATTGGCGCAGCCGGCAGCGCGGTTATCTCAAGCTCTGCAAGATGCTGGGTTTAGGGCTGATCCTGGTGGATCCGGACACCGCCGAGGCCCAGCAATGCAAGGTGCTGCTCGATCCGGGGCCTTATAAACCGCGCAAGAATAACCGGCGCCAAACACGCCTGATGAAGGAGTTCTCGGCACGGGTCGGCGACCCGAATACCGGTGGTATCACGAGGACGAAGATCGTCACCGCCTATCGCCAGGACGCGCTACGATGCGCGGTTGCGATGGCCGACAATGTTGAAATGAAGGTGGCTGAAGTTAAACGAGCCGCGGGCGTTTCCCGGGCCGCCTCAATCTTGCAAAAAAATCACTATGATTGGTTTGAGCGGACGACGCGCGGTGTGTATCGCCTGACAGCACTTGGACAAGAAGGCCTGGCGCAGCACTCGGAGGTTCTGGCGATGCTCGATGAAATGTCGCCGGACGGTGCTACCAGACGGAGCGGTTAGGATTGTCTGAGTCGCGGCGGCCGTAGGGGCGTTTGCGGCGCTCACCGCTCTTTACTTTTAGTTTCTTTGCGCGCCTTTCTGGACCCAGGCTTGTCAGCTTGATGGCGGCACGGGTCTTGATCTCC
>JAQCKY010000018.1 GCA_027592155.1 Pseudomonadota bacterium | reverse complement strand
CGCGGAGGCGGATATTGAATTCGAAGACGGTTCGTACCGCGTTGCAGGAACCGACCGCAGCGTTCTTTTTATCGAGGTTGCCAAAACCGCCTTCATACCTCGCAATCTGCCGCCCGATATCGAAATCGGTCTCTATGAAAACGCGACCTATCAGCCCGAGCGTAACAATATCCCAAACAGCTGCCATGTCTGCGAGATCGAGATCGATCCCGAAACCGGGACTGTTGAAATCATAAAATACACCGCCGTCCACGACGTCGGTACGGAGCTCAATCCCTTATTGGTCGATGGCCAGGTCCATGGCGGCATCGCCCAAGGCGTCGGACAAGCCCTCATGGAAGAAATGGTTTACGAACCGGAAACCGGCCAGATCCTCTCGGGCTCCTTCCTCGACTACGCGATGCCGCGGGCCGATGACTTCTGCCAATACACCGTCGACCGCCATCCGGTTCCGACCACCGGGAACCCGATGGGTGTAAAGGGGGCGGGCGAATGCGGCACCGTCGGCTCTCTTTCCGCGATGATGAATGCGGTAAACCACGCCCTGGCGCCTCTCGGCGTTCGGAATCTTTCGATGCCGGCGACCCCTGAAAAGGTGTGGAAGGCGATTCAAGGTGCATCGCCAGCGTAACCGTGCGGACCAGCCGGTTTGACTGGAGATTCCACCACAGGGACACCATTTACCGGTAAAGCGATAAAAGTGCGGAAAGAAATTCATGCGGAACAGATTGATCGTAATCGCCGGACTGATCATGGCTGCCTGGGGCGGGTTGGAGATTTTCAAACTGATCGATTTCACCCCTCCGGAAGAGCAGACCAAAAAAACGATCAAAGACGAATCGGATGGTGCCGTTTCGGCAACCGTCACTGAGGGGCCGGGCACAGGGCGGAATAACCAGGTTCGCCGGCCCGAGACCGACATCGCCCGACGACAACTTTCCTCAAGGTCCGAGCAGTCCCTCGTCGATCCAAACTCGGCCCGGGAAACGGCAGAAACTCTCCAAACTGAGAGTGTATCCAGCGGTGCCTCGAACTCATCCTCGAATGCTGCACAAGCGTTGGACTATGTTCCCCGGGAAATCATCGTCCTCGACCCTCCCGCCGAGCTGGGCCCCTTCGCAAAACGGATGGGCATCGAAATCCTGGAAACGACCCCTCTGGAAGGACTGGACATCAGTTATCTGCGCCTTAGGACGCCGGTTTTCATGTCCCCTCAATCGGCGATTAGCCAACTAAACCGACAATTCAGGGGACTGGTAATCGATCTGAACCACGTTTACACCGCATCCCAGGATCAAAGCCGCGGTAATCGATCTTCCACCGGCAATTCTAATCGGCAAAGCACGCCAACCCGGAGTCTCAGCCGTGCCAGATCCATGATTGGGTGGGACGGTCTGCCTCAGAGCTGCGGGGCCGGGGTCAGAATCGGTATGATCGACGGTGCGGTGGATACATCTCACCCGGCATTGAGGGGCAAGGACATTCTCGTTCGCAACGTACAACCACAGCGCCAAAAGCCGGGGTCCGCGGCCCATGGGAAAGCCGTCGCGGCACTTCTTATCGGTTCTCCTGGACCGGAAGGCTGGGGGGGATTACTGCCCAGCGCCTCCCTCCGCGCGGCAAATGTTTTTGGAATCAATTCCCGCGGCAAGACCGTCGGCTCCACGGCAAGTATCCTCCGGGGCATCAGCTGGCTGGCCACTCAGAAAGTTCATGTTGTGAACATCGGCCTCACCGGCCCCGACAACAAAAACGTCCGTAAAGCGATGAGCATCGCTCATAAGCGCGATCTTGTCGTCGTCGCCGCTGCCGGGAACCGGGGTTTCAAGGGAAAACGAGCCTACCCGGCGGGCTACTATCACGTCCTCGCCGTTACCGCGGTGGGCCCCTACAAAGGCGCCATGACGAATGCCAACCGGGGTGAATATATCGATTTCGCTGCCCCCGGCGTGCGGTTATGGACCGCCGTTCCCGGTGGTGGAAAATATCAAAGCGGGTCGTCCTTCGCGACGACCTATGTGACCGCGATGATCGGACTCGAGGTTGCCCGGGGTGCAGAGCCCGATGCCGATGCCATCCGTGAGCGGTTGAGTAAACAGGTCATCGATATCGGTGAGCCCGGTAAGGACGACCTCTTCGGGTATGGCATGATCGGCGGCACACCGCGCTGCTAAGATACAGCCTCTTGCGCAAAAAAAGGTCGGTCTCCGAAGAGACCGGCCGTTACAACATGCGTATCGAATTTACCGCCAAGCAACCCGGTTGACTTCAAATCCCTTGGGGTTCTTGTGACCACCTAACATTTTTACCGTGTTCCGGTATGCGACGATTGCCGGCAACGGGATCAACGGCATCAGGTAGCTTCTGTTCATCGACTCGTCGAAAAGCTGACGGTAAATCGCCGTCCTCTTTCCGGGGGTCAGTTCAGCGCGGCCCATGATGGCGAGTTTCTCGAGGTCCGGGTCCTTGTTGTAGTTCCGGGATGACGGCAAGTAGAAATAGGACGCCGTATTATCGATATCAGGCTGTCCAACCGAATTGTCCCAAAGCGTGACAATCAGCGGCACGCCTTTGGCTC
Organism: Pseudomonadota bacterium; assembly: GCA_027592155.1. Classification (GTDB taxonomy): domain Bacteria; phylum Pseudomonadota; class Alphaproteobacteria; order Rhodospirillales; family UBA2165; genus JAQCKY01. Next base: position 9,600 of record JAQCKY010000018.1, on the reverse strand, counting down.
GGGTCTTGATGAACGCCCCAAACGTCAGCGCTTGAACGGTGCCTTTTACACCGATCTTACGCAACTGACCGGCCACGGCTTCCGCGGTCGCCCTGGCTTCGCCCCAAGTCACGATCGGCATCGGTGTGTTAAAATCAAATCCTGCTTCTTGCAGCATTTTTTTGGCCAAATCCGGATTATAGGCGGGCGGATTGACGGAAGAGGCGCAGCCCTGAACCCAGGGATGACAAACCGTCGATAGCTCGCGTTTTATCGCCGGATGAATAAGGTGCCGTAAGTCCTTGCGATTTATCGCATGCAGGAAAGCCCGCCGTACTTTGGGATCGGTGAATGCCATATTCCCCGAGCGGCCTTTGGCATCAAACATGATATAGGAGAAAGAAACCGAGTCCTGAACCTCGACGTTAAAAGCCGGATTCTGAGCAATTTGCAGGGCCGAATCTTTATCCATATTATACATCAGGTCGATATTATCGGTAAGTAATTCGGCGATTTGTGTCTGCTCGCTCGGAATCGGACGGATAAAGGCTTTTCCGATATTTCCCGCCGGCTTGCCCGCATTGGCATGGCTGTAGTTTTTGTTGAGGACTAGATTGATACCGGTTGACGGATCATAACTGGTCGCCCGATAGGGACCGGTTCCGACCGCGTTTCGGCCAAAAGTATTCTTCTTGTCCGCCGCGAGCTTGCCATGAATATGTTTCGGGAAAATAGCCGGCCAGTTGGTCATTTTGGCCAACATCACCGCCATCGGAACCTTGCTCTTGATACGGAATGTCTTGTCGTCGACCCGTTGAAAACCGGCGATCCAATTAATCCGCGTCGCCTTGAAGCGGTACCGGACTTTAGGATCCATCGTAAAATTATAGGTGTACTCGACGTCGTCCATGGTGAACGGCTGACCGTCATGCCAGGTTACGCCGTCGCGGATCTTGAACTCCATCGTCAACGGATCGATCCGCTTCCACGATGCCGCGAGCCCCGGCGTAAATTCCCTTTTTGTCGCGTCGTACGTCACCAGGGTATCGAACACCATACGGGTGACGAGGGACGTCCCGGTTGGAACACCGGATCGATGAGCCGAACCGGCTGATAAAACCCAATCCGTATCGTATCTTTTGATTTCTGCGCTAGACTTGGTGTGGTTATAAGCGCTGCCGCAGTCGCGCCCAGAATTATTGATGTTAAGCGGTTCATACCAACTCTCCCTATTTGTCAACGTTGTTTCGTTGCTTAAGCCTAAAACTATAGGGGTAAAGTGACCGCTTGGAAACCGTAATTAATGCTCAAAAAAAATGGCCGGCCTCCGAAGAGACCGGCCACAATCGCAAAGAATGTGTGAAATTTAGTTCCAGGCAACCCGGTTAACCTCGAAACCCTTGGGGTTTTTATGGCCACCGACCAGCTTAACATTCCGTTGATGCGCGACGATCGCCGGCAGCGGGATCAACGGCATCAGATAGCTGCGTTCTGTCGAGGTATCGAACAGCTTCTTATAGATCGCCCCGCGTTTTGCCGGATCGAGTTCTCCACGACCCGTGCGGGCAAGCTCTTCGAGCTCGGGATCCTTGTTGTAGTTCCGGCCCGACGGCAGAAAGAAATACGCCGCCGTCGTATCAATATCCGGCTGTCCGACCGCGTTATCCCAAAGCGTGACGATCAAGGGGACACCCTTGCCGCGTTCTTTGAGGAAGGCGCCGAAAGTCAGGCCCTGTACCGATGCCTTGATCCCAATCTGGCGAAGCTGCCCTGCAACCGCTTCTGCGGTCAGCTTGGCTTCACCCCAAGTCGTGATCGACAAGGGTTGGCTGAAATCATAACCGGCTTCCTGCAGCATTTTCTTTGCCTTGGCGGGATCGTATTCCGGTGACGGAACCGAGGATTCACAGCCGTTCACCCAAGGATGGCAGACCGTATCGAGGGTCCGTTTGATCTCCGGATGTACAAACGCCCGCAAGGCTTTGCGGTTAACAGCATGCATGAATGCCCGGCGTACCTTCGGATTGACAAACGCCTTGTTGGGTGAGCGACCTTTTGAGTCGAACATCATAAAGGCAAAAGAAACCGAATCCTGTACATCGACCTTGAACGATGGATTACCGGCCATTTGTAGCGCGGTTTCCTTGTCCATGTTGTACATGAGATCGAGGTTGCCAGTCAGCATCTCAGCGATCTGTGTCTGTTCGCTGGGAATGGGGCGTATGAAAACATTCTTGATGATTCCGGCGGGCTTGCCGGCGGTCCCATGCTTGAAGTCTTCATTTTTGACCAGTTTTGCGCCTGTCGACGGATTAATGCTGACCGCCTTGTAGGGACCCGTCCCGATTGGGTTTTTCCCGAACGACGCTTTATCCGTCAGCGGAATTTTGTCGTGAATATGCTTCGGATAAATCGACGGAAAGAGCGTCATATCCGCTAGCATGACCGCTTGGGGCCTTTTGCTCTTGATGCGGAAAGTTTCGTCGTCGACACGAATGAACTTGTCGATCCAGCTAATCCGGGTTGCTTTAAAGCGATACCGAACTTTCGGATTGGTCATAAACCCATAGGTATATTCGACATCGTCCATGGTCAGCGGCTGGCCGTCATGCCATTTCACACCCTTGCGGAGCTTGAATTCCATAGTCAGCGGATCGATCCGTTTCCAGGAAGCCGCAAGCCCCGGCACATATTCGCGTTTGGTGGCGTCGTAATTGACCAAGGTGTCGAACACCATTTTATAGGCCAGCGACGATTCAGGCGACGCGGCGAAGAACGCGTCAATCAGCTGAAGTGGCTGATAGAAGCCAACCCGTAATGTATCCTTCGATTTTTGTGCAAAGCCCGGGGTCGTGACGAGTAGTGCCGCCGCCGCTCCCAAAAGCCATGTCTTGTAATTGCGCATATTCTTGGTCTCCCTGTGTTTTATTGTTGCAGTGTCAACTAGGCGGCAACTCTAACGCTAAATTTATTGCTTTGAAAATAGTGATTATCTCAACCCGGTCGGATCGGCGTAACGAAACACCCGCATTCCTATTCGGCAGCCTGCCGAATTCTCTTCATATTATCAATCACCTGATCCGTAGTTTGGACGTCGCCAAAGGTGGAAATAAACCCCGCCAACGCCGCCTGATGGGCTTCGTCTGTGTTTGCGGCGTTGCCATCCGACACCATGATCGTTCGAAAGCCCCGCATCATCGCATCGCGAGCCGTCGACTCACAGCACACATTCGTGACGGTTCCGGTAACCAGCACAGTTTCGATGTCTGTATCCCGGAGCAGCGATTCGATGTCGGAGGAGCCCTGAATAAAGGCGCTATAACGGGTTTTGATAACGGTATTGTCTTCAGGCGCCGGCGTTAGCTCCGGCCATAGGTCAAAGGAGGATGATCCTGGAATCAGCGTATCGAGCCGTCTTTGTGCGCCCTCGGGTGAATACATTTCGTAAAAGTTTTGCCAGTTTTCCCAGGCCTCCCCGTTGGCCTCGGTGACAATCCAAACCACCTTACCCCCCGCTCCCCGAACGGCATCGGCAAGACGGTTGATATTTGGGACGATCCCAGCCGCAGCCGGACAAAAAGCCGCTTCACCGGTCTGAACAAAGTAATTCTGCATATCAACGACCAGCAACGCGGTCCGGGACGGTGTGAATTCCTCGTAGGGGTGCAGTTTTCCCCGTCGGGCCACCAATTGCTCAGCAAGCTCTTGGGGTATCACAAAATCATGGGGCATAAATTCCTCCGGGTTAGCGCATTCGCCGTCTTTTCAGCCGACAGCATAGTCCAAAACACGCGCGGTATGAAAGCGATCCGACCCAGGGGCGCGTTAAAGATGAACTCGCGGCATGGAGACCAGCCAGGAAATATGTAATAAACAACCGACCGCAATTCTCCGGAGTGCCCGCCGTTCCAATATCAGACTAAGAAGTCGTTTGACCATTCGATCAACGTGCTCTCCAATCACCGTCCGAATAAAAATGATCATATTAATAGGGAGATCAGAAATGATAAAAAAATACACCAGCGCAATACTACCAGCGTTTGCCACGGCGGCTGTCGCCGTCCTCGCGGCAAACCCCGCCTCCGCCCAGGATGCGATTCGCATCGGCACCTCCAGTGTCGGCAGTAATTTCTACACCCAGGCAGTCGGTGTCGGCGAGGTCATCAACAAAAAAGGCAATATCAATACGACCGTTCAGTCGGTTGGGGGATCGGCAGCGACCGTTCGAGGCCTCGGCAGCAAAAAGATCGAATTCGGCATGGCCAATTCTTTCGCAGCCGTTACCGGCTACCAGGGCACCTACAGTTTCAAGAAAAGCGGCGCCGTCGCCACGCGTCTTGTGGTTCAGGGCGCATCCAACTACCGCGCCATCGTCTTCCGTAAGGGAAAGGGCGTGAACTCTCCTAAAGATTTGGAAGGCAAGACGATCATCGGCAAGCGTCGTCCGCTTCCCGAGCTGGAGCTGATCACCAATGCCATGCTCAAAGTTTACGGCGTCGATACCAGCAAGGTAAAAGTCGTCGGCACGACCAATACCGGCCAGGCGATCAAAAACCTGACGGTCGGCAGTGTTGCCGCGGCCGCCCTACCCATGGGACCTCGCGCCGGCAACATTCAAAAACCGTTCTCGGACGGTGTCTTCGACTTCTTTCATCCCACCAAGGAAAAGCGGGATGAAATGTTGAAGTTGCTGCCGGGGCTGATCTTCGGCCGGACCTTCGACACCACCGCTTTCGATGGTTTGCAAAAACCCATCCATCTGTTTGCGATGAATACGCTGTTTTTGACCCGCCCCGACATGTCGGACGACATCGTTTACCGGGTCACCAAAACCATTGTCGAGAATACCGAGCTGTTGAAAACCTATCATCCGCAGCTTGCTCAATGGACGGCAAAGAACAGCCTTGAAAACGTGCAACTGCCGTTTCACGCAGGGGCAATCCGTTATTACAAGGAACGGGGATTGTGGACCCCCGAGCTTGAGGCGACTCAGAAAAAATTGATGTAGCCGGCTTTCGCCTCACTTAAGACCGGCGGCCGTTCAAAGCGGCCGCCGGCTTCGTTCGTTTTTCGCCTATCTTTCCATCGTAAGGGATAGCAATGTCCGGCACTCGAATTCTGCCTTGGGTCACCTCGTTGATCGCGGTCTATCATTTCTTCGCGGTGGCGCAGATACCCTCATTCCTGGGCATATTCGTGCCGTCGAATGTGCATCTGGCGATCAGTATTTCATCGGCCATGGTCTTGGTTTTTTTGCTCCTCGCCGCCAATGGAGAGCGGCACGGCGAAGATACCGAAGCCGCGGGTCGGTTCCGAAAAGTACCGTGGTACGACTGGCTGCTGATGGCTTCGGGCTTGACCGGTGCGGGATTTGTCATCTTTTTCCACGAAGCCATTCTCGATTACGGTGAATTCGGTTTTCTCGACGCGCGCGGCGTAGTCCTCGCTCTGATGCTGGCCATCCCGGTGCTGGAGGCAGTCCGGCGAACCACCGGATGGGCTTTGCCGATCATCATCCTCACATTTGTCTTTATTACCGTCTTTCAGAAATTTCTGCCCGGGCTCCTTTATGGCCAAGGCTTCCCGATCGAGAATCTGCTGTATAGCGCCTATGTCGGCGACGCGGGTATATTCGGCCTCCCCCTCGGGATTGCCGCCAACATCGTCATCATCTTTTTGATCTTCGGCGCGCTGATGGAAGGTGCCGGCGCCAGCCGTTGGTTCATGGACATGGCTTTGGCCTTAACCGGTTGGTCGCGCGGCGGCCCGGCGAAAGCCGCAGTCGTCGCCAGCGCCATGTTCGGCTCGATCTCAGGCTCCCCCTCGGGCAATTCCGCGACCACCGGCGTCTTTACAATTCCCATGATGAAACGGGTTGGATACACCGCCGCCTTTGCCGCCGCCGTCGAAGCCGTGGCCTCCACCGGCGGCATCATTCTTCCGCCCGTAATGGGCGCCATCGCCTTTATCATGGCCGAATGGATCGAGACGAGTTACGCCTCCATTGTTCTCGCGGCGGCGGTACCCGCCCTGCTTTATTTCCTGATCGTCTTCGTCTCGGTTCACCTGCAGGCTCGAAAAGACGATATCCAGCCCCTTCCGCGCTCGGAACTACCGAAATTCTGGCCGGTGTTCTTCAAGGGATGGTACTACCTCACACCCATCGGTGTGCTGGTTTATTTCCTGGTGATTAAGACATTTCCGCCCGGAATCGCGGCGTCCTACACCTGCTTATCCGTTGTCGTCGTCAGTTTCTTTGCCGGTCGCGACAACTGGCTGACCCCGTCCCGGCTGATCAAAGCCTTCGATGAGGGGGTTCGGCGCTGGATTACGGTGGCATCGATTACCGCTGCCGTCGGCATCATGATCGGTGCTCTAGAGCTGTCCGGTGTCGGGATCAAGGTGTCCCGTTTCATCGTCGATCTTGCCGGCGGGGATCTGACCATGACTCTCATCCTCGTCGGACTGGTCAGCCTTATCGTCGGCATGGGTTTGGATGCAACACCGGCCTATATCACCCTGGCAACCTTGATGGCGCCGGCCTTAACTCAGCTCGGTGTACCGCCGATTGCGGCTCATTTGTTTGTCATCTATTGGGGGTTGGCATCCTTCTATACCCCGCCAACCTGTATCGCCGTCTTCGTGACCTCGAGTATCGCCGGCAGCAAGGTCTGGGCGACCGGCTGGGAAGCTGTGCAGATCGGCATTGCCGCCTTCCTGATCCCCTTCGCCTTTGTCTTCAACAACGGATTGCTGTTACGGGGGAGCCTGGATCAAATCCTCATAGGGATCGGAACCGCCATCATTGGCGCCTGCCTTCTGGCCGGCGGCACCCGGGGATATATGTTCGGGCGGATAAACCCCATACAGCGGCTGATATTGTTTGGCGGCGGGTTGTTGTTAATTGCGCCGGGCATCACCCTACCGGCGATTGGCTTGGCTGCTGCCGCAGTCGCACTGTCACCGCAATTGATCGCGATGCGCCGCTCCGTTACTCAGCGGCCTCAGTAACGGCGCGGGAAATATCGCCGCCCTGCATCAGCGGGGCGGCTCCGTCTTCCCATGCCACTTCCCGGTCCAGCAACAGGGTCGCGGAACGCACGTTGTAGGCCTCAGGAAGCAGAACCATCGGAGGCTCGACGCCGTCCTGCAGGGCTTTTGCGGATTCGATAATCATTTTACGCCAGGCGACGACCGCGGAATCGGATCTACCCAGCAGTTCCCTGGTCCGATCGGTAATGGGCCCCATGCTTTCCTGTACCGCCGCGTCCTGGTTGGGGACACCGTCGATGCCGGTAAAGTTCTGGGTTCGTTGTTTTTCCCGATCCATGAGATATTCGTTGTCGCGGTTCATGATGGGCCCGTAATTCTCGTCAATCGGCCCCCACGACCCGTCGCGACCGCCGGCAAGATCGCGTTCTTCATCCGTTAACGGCCGGTGATGGCGCAACCCGAAGGACCAGGTCCAGGTGTTCTCATCGTCAATCGGCACCCAGGCATGACCGCTTATCGGCGCCGTCCGGGAATCCGATCCATCCATCGTCGGCGGGATCATCTGTAGAACGGCATCAAAAACTGCGTAATGCGCCAATAATAGGAGTCCGCCTCGCCATTGCGGCGCGCCGCAATCGTCATGCCGTAATCGGTATCGGAAATAAAGAATTCAGGATGTCGATCCTGGATCGCATATTTGTCCCGCTTGCGGTTGAAGTTCGAAACCCCTGCATCGCCCAGATTGGCATGCAGGAACGAGATATGCGACGAATCGATCCCGCCTTCAACGGCCTGAGCCCAGTTGCATTGTTGCAGGCGCTTGGTTGCCGCGTGATGCCCTCGATCCAAATAGGACCATTCAAACATCGGCGGTGACGGCGGACAAAGCTCGGCAGGCCCCATATAGATCCAAACCACACCGCCCCGCACACAGGTCGGATAGGATATTAGTTTGGCTTTGGCCATCAACGTCTTGGACGGATTGGGCTCCGACGGCATATCGACGCAATTTCCGTCCACGTCGAATTTCCAGCCGTGATAGACGCAGCGCAAGCCGCATTCCTCGTTACGGCCGAAATACAGGCTCGCCCGGCGGTGATGGCAATGTTCCTCAATGACACCGATCCGACCATCGCTGTCCTTAAACGCCACCAGGTCTTCACCCAGCAGGCGGAGGCGCACCGGCGGATCGTCCGGTTTCGCGACTTCCTCTTCAAAGAATCCCGGCATCCAAAACCGCCTGAGCAAACTGCCCATCACGGTCCCCGGTCCCACGCGCGTCAGCAGTTCATTGTTCTTCTTTGACAGCATGGCGATATTTTCCCACGCTGGGGGATCATTATCCAGGCCAAAGGTGCCACCCCCGCATGAGCCGAATTCCCGTACTCACTGAAAACGAAATGACGGAACCCCAGAAACGCCTCGCGGACAAATTAGCCGCGAGCCGCGGCGGCACATTACGCGGCCCCGGTTCCTTCTGGCTTCGAAACCCAGACCTCGCCGCCGCCGCCGATGAATTTCGGCTGCATATGGAGAAAGCGACCAGCTTGCCCCTCATTGTTTCAGAGCTGGTTATTAGCGTCGTAACCCGCCATCGCTCCGCCCGGTACGCCTGGTGCCGGCACAGCGCCGCCGCTGTTAAGGCGGGCCTGGACCCGGCGGCCATTGACGCAATACGGGAGTTTCGGGAGCCGGTGCTCAGTGACCCTCAACTACCCTGTGCCTACAACGTCACCACCGAAATCATTGCGACCACCGGTTTAAGCGACGAAACCTACCAGGCGGCAATTGATGAATTCGGTCTGACGGCGTTCATTGAGTTGGTCACAATGGTTGGTTATGGCACGCAGCTTTCCATGGCGATCAGTACATTTGAGCCCGATGAACCCGAAGGGTCCGACTGCACCTTGGAATGGGAGGGCGCACCGGTAACCCGGTTCCGGCGCCAGCCCCGCGCCCCTAGGCTACCCCCCCTATCCACCGATGAAATGGACGACGCGCAGAAGACCCTGGCCGAAACCATCGCCGCTACCCGGCATGGCAATGTCAGCGGCCCCTTTGCCATATGGCTCCGGACACCCGAGATCGCCGCGCGGGCAGATGCCTACGGCAATGTCTTGAGGTTTCAAACGGATCTGCCTGATCATTTGGTCGAATTGGCGATCCTGCTGGCGGCGCGCTACTGGATGGCCCATTACGCTTTTGCGACCCATCGGCCATTGGCGATCAAGGCGGGGATCGACGACGCGATAATTGAGGCGATTGAGACCGGCGAGATGCCGAATATTCAAGACCCGGTTACCAAGGCCGTCTACCGATTCGTCATCGAGGTTCTCTACGAGGGCCGCGCCTCTGACGAGGTACTTGACGATGTCGCCGAAAAATTAGGCCTTCGATGTCTCACCGAGCTGACGGCCGTAACCGGTTTTTACTCAATGATTGCCGTGACGATTAACGCCTTCGAGGCCCCGGCACCCAACCGGATTGGCGAGGGGCCCACGGGTTAAACGGTTTCCCCAGCGACACGAAGCTCTGCGGAAGCCGTTTGTTTTGCGATCGATGCCTTGAATACAAACAGGACGAAGGCGACCACCCCAATACTAAAGACGATATCGCCGGGAACACGCA
>JAQCKY010000017.1 GCA_027592155.1 Pseudomonadota bacterium | reverse complement strand
GCACGAACCAACTCCAAGGTCTCCCGACGAGTCAGCGGATCCTTTTCAGCGACGTAGCCTTCCTGGGCCTCGTGCAGCCCGGCGCCGATTTCGCGGTTGCGCACATCGTCGGCCATATCTTCATAAAAATAGGAAACCGGTACGTCGAGAATGTTACTCAGATCATAGAGACGGCTTGCGCCAATGCGATTGGCGCCCCGTTCATATTTTTGAATCTGCTGGAACGTCAAGCCAACAGCCTCACCCAGTTTTTCCTGGCTCAATCCGAGTAAAGTGCGCCGCAATCGCACCCGCGAGCCGACATGAATATCGACCGGATCTGGAACACCGGGTGGACGGCGACGCACGTATTTCCGCGGTGTGGAAACATGTGCGGATTTATCGCCAAATTCGTCAGATACACTCATTGTGGGCTCCCCACTGTAACGCTTAGCGTATTATGTTCAGGGGCGGTACCGCCCGAAAATCGTCCAGTGGCGTTGTAATTTTGTTTTAACTTTACAGGCAACTAGCGCAATCCCAGTCACCCTTGCGCCAAGAACTTAGTGCTCACATACTATCGTATGCAAGCGCTTTGTTCCAACGTACCCTAGAAACCATTTGAGGCTAAATTACGGTATTTCAAGCTAAATATCCCAGCCATTGCCGCAATGATGAAGCCCAGTAAAAGGGCCGTCCAGTCTCCGAAGCGGGAATATACAGTTTGAGCAGCCAACGCTTCCGGCAAATCGACGTCCAGAACCACTTTTTGGTTAAGCTGAGACGCTACGCGCAGCCGACCATAGGCATCGGTTACTGCGGTCACACCGGTATTCGCGACGCGAACCAGCGGCATACCCTGCTCCACCGCTCTAAGGCGGGTACTTGCCAAATGCTGATATGGGCCTGACGACACGCCAAACCAGGCGTCATTGGTCAAATTCAACAGCCAACCAGCCCCAACAGCGTGGGAAACCGGTGCCGATAACCCCGGGAAGATCGCCTCATAGCAGATCAACGGACGTGCAGCCGGCAGACCGGGTATGCTCAGATCGCCTGGACCGGTTCCGGGGCTAAAATCCGTACGGCCGGCGGTCACTTTTGCAAACCCCAAATATTGGCGGAACGGAACATATTCACCAAAGGGCACGAGGTGGGACTTGTCATATGTCGACAGGATTCGTCCCTCGTCATTGATGACATGCACGCTGTTCCACAATCCTGTAAGACGGCGACCATTATTTGTCGCCCGTGGAGAACCGGTGATCAGCGCCCCGCCGCGCGGAACCACGGATGCAGCGGCCGAGAGGGCCACAGGCTCACTCGACAAAAACAACGGCGTTGCGGTTTCCGGCCAGATGATATGGGTCGGCGCCGCGCCGCTGGCGGGCTGTCGGCTAAGGCGCAACAGAGTCTGAAAATGCCGTGCGCGAAGCGTTTGAACCCATTTGTCTTTTTGCGCGATATTGGGCTGGACGAGGCGCAATCTGACACCATCAACGGAACCCGATTGTGCATTCATCAGCCGCATGGTTCCCGCGCCCCAGAGAACGGCGAGCAGGGCAAGACCTGCCCCGACAGCGGCCAACCGGGAACGGCCTGACATTTCCCGTACACCGAGAACAGCCGGGAGCGTCACAATCAAAATGGTCAGCAACCCTAAACCATGCACACCGATGACCGACGCGGACTGCAAGATCGAGTCAACCGGCGTCCAAACCGTCCCGGCAAGATTCCATGGAAAACCGGTAAACGCCCATCCCCGGATCCATTCAAACCCTACCCAATAAATCGCAAAAAGGAGAATCCGCGGCATCGTCCGGAGGGTCGTCATATATGCCAGCAGGACGGCAAGGCCGCTATAGATTGCCAACACACCGGTAATGCCGCCGAGTGCAAAGGGGATCATCCAAGCGAACGCCTTAGCATCGACAAGAAACGAAAATGAAATCCAATAAAGCCCGGCCATAAAGTGACCGAGTCCGAACCACCACCCAATCAGGAAAATTGAGAGCCGACGGCGTTTAGCCGCACCAACCGGCGCCACGGACGATGTCGGATGGATGAGCCAAAGCAGGCCGGTAAAGGAAATCACAAGGACCGGAATTGCGTGCACTGGCGCGAATGCCAGGGCGGACACCAGGCCTAATACATACGCCAAAAACCGCTTGCGCCATTTTGAGAAGCCACCGACCGCTTCCAGCCAGCGCTCTGCCATGTTTGTAAGTGACCCAGCGGTACTTAATTTGAGAATAGTCGTCTACTCCGGTCCCTATTGCGCCCCTTAAACCGGTCTCACGCCCGCGTGGAACTACGATGCTTGAGGCTCGGCAGCAGGCGGCGTGATACCCAGAACCCGCAGAATTTTAATCCGGCGGGGATCGGCATCCAGAATTTCAAACTCAATTCCCGAGGGGTGTTTGATAAGCTCGCCCCGAATTGGGACCCGACCGGCCATTGTCACGATCAATCCGCCCAGGGTATCGACCTCCTCGCGTTCCTCTTCAGACAAGATAGAGCCGACCAACTCCTCAAATTCCTCAACCAGTACGCGGGCATCCGCGATGACGGACCCATCGTTGCGCGGCGTTAGAAAGGGAACTTCTTCCTGATCGTGTTCATCCTCGATTTCACCGACGATTTCTTCCACCAGGTCCTCGATTGTCAAGAGACCGTCGACACCGCCGAATTCGTCAACAACCAACGCCATGTGCGACCTTTTTACACGCATCTCAAGTAACAATTCCGACACCTGCATCGACGGCGCGACAAACAATACATCTCTTACAATATCGCCCAGAATGACGTCACCGCCGCGGCCTTGCGCCGCCATGACATCCTTGATGTGGATCATGCCGACGGCATCATCGAGGGTTTCGCGATAGATTGGTATCCGTGAATGACCCTCCTGGGTCATCAGGCCCACCAGATCGGTCATCGTGGTGCTGATATCCAAAGCGACGATGTCTGCTCTCGGCACCATCACATCCGCGATGGTCCGTTCTCTCAGTTTTAAAATATTGGCAATGAGGATACGTTCCTCCTCATTGATCGGTATTTCCGCATCGGCTCTTTCCTCGATCAATTCTTCCAAGGTGTCGCGCACGGAGCTTTCACCATTGCGGGAACGGGTAAACCGCCCCCACAGTTGCCGGAGAGATTTAAACTTGGATAACTGTGGATCGGCCCCGTTCGAACGGGGCGATCGACCACCTGGGTCTTCAGTCATAAGGTTTCACATAATTACAAGGTGCGAACATATTGAACCGGATGGGGATCGCTTGTCACCCCTGTTCCGGCACCGGTTCATATGCCGCTTCGATCAGCGGTTCGGTGTCCATATAAGGGTTATTTACGCCGAGACCAGATAAAATTTCGATTTCCCGGCTTTCCATGACCGCTGCGTCGACATCGCATTCGTGATCAAAGCCGCATAAATGCAGGACCCCATGAACCACGAGATGATTCAAATGATCCTCTAGCGAAATTGGTGGAACGGCGTTACGCGCCTCGGCCACGGTCGTCTCAAATGCCACAAAGACATCTCCTAGATTACGAGGCTCGCCGGCGCCGGCGCCGCCAGGCCCAGCCGCGTGATCCGGTTCATCACAAAATGCCAATACGTTGGTAGCGCTATCGACATTCCGATAATACCGATTGAGGTCGCGGATATAGGTGTCATCGACCAACACGATGCTAAGCGCCAGAGTCTCGTCCCGATCCTGCAAACTGGCAAGTGCCGCTCTTTCGCATAGGCCTTCCGCATCCGGCAGGGCTTTTTCCCATGCCGGGCAGAGAAGATGAAAATTAGTTTCGATCATCGTTACCGACGATTGGCTGCTTCGCCTGGCTCCTTTTCAGAGCATCCGCATCGGATTTTTCATAGGCACGGATAATGCGGGCAACAAGAGTATGGCGCACGACATCGGCTGCCGTGAATCGGACTTTCCCAACCCCTTCGACACCATCCAGTCTGTCAACAGCGTCCAAAAGCCCGGAACGTGTACCACGCGGCAAATCGATCTGGCTGAGATCGCCGGTCACCACCATCCGTGAATTATTCCCCAGCCGTGTCAAAAACATCTTCATTTGTACAGGCGTGGTGTTCTGCGCCTCATCAAGAATAACGAAGGCATCGGCGAGGGTCCGGCCGCGCATAAAAGCCAGCGGCGCAATTTCGATCTCTCCGTTTTCCATTTTTTTTGCAACCTGGTTCCCGGGCAACATATCGTGCAGCGCGTCATAGAGCGGACGCAGATAGGGATCGACCTTTTCCTTCATATCCCCGGGTAAAAATCCAAGTTGTTCACCCGCTTCGACCGCTGGGCGAGAGAGAATGATCCGATCAATTTCGCCATTGATCAAACTCTCCACTGCCTTGGCAACCGCCAAATAGGTTTTACCGGTTCCCGCCGGGCCAATGCCGAACACCAGATCATTGCTATCAATCGCCCCTAGATAGGCGGCCTGCTGGGTGGTACGTGGCAATATCTGCTTCTTGCGGGTTCGCACCATAAATTGCTCGAGATCGACGGGTATGCCGCCTTCTCTTTCACCATCTTCACCGACAGGCAGGGGGCCACTCATCGCGACGCGAATGGCACCGTCGACATCCCCAAGTTCCAGATCATGGCCATTTTTTAAGCGGCCATAGAGACCGTTGAGTAAATCCCGGGCCAGATGAATCGCGTCTTCTTGGCCGGAAACACTCACAGCATTCCCCCGCGAGGCAACACTCACATCCAATTGCTGTTCGATCCGGGCAAGATGGGCGTTATGGCCACCAAACAATAGTGGCAGCAGGGCATTATCATCGAATTCGAGATAGAGCGTTTGGCGATCCGCCGTTTCAGCCCGGCTCGTCACGCCCGCGCTCCCTCGACAGCCAGGCTTTCTGCCGAGTGATCGACGAGCACTCCGGTCAGGCTATTGCGATGAGCAGCGGCGATCGTGACCGGGACGATTTCCCCCATGAGCACGGCCGGAGCGTCGAGATGAACCGGCTGCATATAGGGTGTCCTGCCAACCAACTGGCCAGGATGACGGCCTGCTCGATCCAGCAGGACCGGCAATGTCCGCCCGACGCAATCGTCGTTAAACGCCACTTGAATCTCCAAAAGCGTCGACTGAAGAGCCGCGAGCCGTTCCGACTTTACGCCCTCCGGGACATGATTGGGCATGACCGCGCCGGGTGTACCTGGACGCGCGCTGTACTTGAAGGAAAAGGCCTGAACGAAGCCGATTTCCTTGACCAGGGCCATCGTCGCCTCAAAATCCGCATCTGTCTCGCCGGGAAAACCAACAATCAGATCGGTCGAAAATTTCAAATCGGGTCGGGCCGCCTTGAGCCGAGCAATCACATCCCGATAGTGATCGATGTTATGATGGCGGTTCATCGCGCCGAGAATTCGGTCGGACCCCGACTGAACCGGCAGGTGGAGAAACGGCATTAACGCCTCGACCTCGCCATGGGCGCGGATAAGTTCCTCATCCACATCCGCCGGGTGGGACGTCGTATACCGGATCGCCGACAACCCATCGATCGCGTCAAGCTTGCGGATCAATGTGCCCAGCCCAACCACTTTTTCTGCCGGGCCCGCACCGTGATAGGCATTCACGTTTTGGCCCAACAGGGTAATTTCCCGCACCCCGCCGGCAACAAGCAACGCGGCCTCTTCGACAACATCCGCAACCGGGCGCGAATATTCAGCGCCGCGCGTATAGGGAACGACACAAAATGTGCAGAACTTATCGCAGCCTTCCTGAATAGAGAGAAACGCGGAAAATCCTCTAGCCGAAACTGGCGGCAGGTAATCAAATTTAGGGTCGACCGGAAACTCGAGGTCCATCACGCCGCCAGTCTCACGCGCCGCCCGGGCGATCAGTTCCGGTAAGCGGTGATAGGTTTGGGGGCCGACAACCATATCGACGCAGGGCGCACGACGCATGATCTCTTCGCCCTCGGCCTGGGCGACGCAGCCCGCGACCGCAACGATGGTCTCCTTGCCGTCTTCCGCGCGGCTGTCCTTAATCGCCCGGATACGCCCCAATTCAGAGTAAACTTTTTCCGCGGCCTTTTCCCGGATATGGCAGGTATTAAGAACCATCATATCGGCATCGTCCGGACCGTCGGTTGCCTCGTATCCAAGCGGCGTCAATACATCCGCCATTCGTTGCGAATCGTAGACATTCATCTGACAGCCGTATGTCTTAATGTAGAGTTTCTTCACTAAGAAGGGGGCCCAATACCTAAAATTGAGGGACGACCGGTCACTTCGACCCCTTATCGGATCGGACCGCATAAAGTTCCAGCCGATGCCCGACGAGTTTATATCCAAGCTTTTCCGCCACCAAATCCTGAAGCGCCTCTATCTCCTCGTTATGGAACTCAATAACCGTTCCCGACTCCACATCGATTAAATGATCATGATGCTCATCCGAGGCTTCTTCGTAACGGGCGCGGCCATCGCCGAAATCGAGGCGATCTAGCAGCCCCGCGTCCTCAAACAACCGCAGCGTCCGATAGACCGTCGCCACACTGATGTTTGCATCCAATTCCACCGAGCGCCTGTGCAGCTCGGTAACATCCGGATGATCAGCAGATTCCGAAATTACCCGGGCAATGACGCGCCGCTGTTCCGTCATCTTCATGCCCTGTTCGACACAAAGTGTTTCAAGGCGGGAAGGAGTTTGGGTTTCCGGCACGAGACTTAACTACCGCGACCTACGAAGCACCCGACCGACGCCGAGGACTTGTCCCCAGACCAATCTTTTTTGCCAGGTTGCTACGGTGTTTTGCATAGTTCGGCGCGACCATGGGGTAGTCCCGCGGCAAGTTCCAACGCTCCCGATACTCTTCCGGCGTCATGTTATAGGCCGTTTTGAGATGACGTTTCAGCATCTTCAGTTTCTTGCCGTCCTCGAGACAGACGATGTAATCCGGCATGACGGATTTCTTAACGGAAACGGCGGGCTGCAATTGTTCAGGCGAAGAAGGAGCAGAATCAATGGTAGCGAGGGTCTTGTAAACATCTTGGATCAACTGCGGAAGCTCGCTGACCGCCAAGGTATTATTGCTGACATGTGCGGCGACAATTTCCGTCGTCAGCTCTAGCAATTCCCCTGCGTTTTCCTGGTCTGCCATTTAGAATTTCTCCAATCTATCATTTGAGCCAGTTATAAATAAAACTTTCGAGCGCATCAAGTATCACAACAAAAACAAGAGTCTAAATTGCATTTTTTATAGTCAAACCGCGTATTGAAAAGTGCGAATAGGATATTTTGACTCTGATTGTGTCAAATTTAGGCATCTTGAAACCGCGTTGGGTCCGATTTGAATTCCTTCTCGAATAACCCGTTCCGTGTTTCGTGGATCGAACCCGCAGCCAAAAAAGTCAGGCGAGAACATGTTGAAAAACGAGGGCATCGCATGTCCGGGAGCCGCGCTTGTAATAATTCCGCCTTCGGCCAACCTCGAAATAGTCTTGGCGTTGATAGAACGCAATGGCCGCGGCGTTATCTTCCGCAACCTCCAAAAAGATATCAGAAATACCGATGGTCGGGCCGCGCCTTTCGAACTCCCGCAAGAGCGCACCCGCAAACCCTGCGCGGCGGCGTTCGGGAAGGACACAAATGGTCAGGATGTCACAACTTCCGCCGCCGAACTGACACAATAAAAATCCAACGGGTGAGGAGTCCCCGTCTCCCGATTGGGGAGACGGAGACAAGCAGATCACGCCTGCACTATTTGGAAGCGCCAACAAGCGCTCGAACTCCTCCGCTGACCAGGCTTGTTCAAAACATCGCTCATGCAGTGCGGCAAGCACCTTGCCGTGTCCGGATCTTGTTTCGATCAGGTCGATTGACATCTCAACGGCCCTTCAGCCGGTACGGGACGGTGTGCCGTCGGAAGACGTCGTGTCAGGAGAACGCAGATAGAGGGGTTCCAGCACCCCTGCCTCTATGGAAGGGGGCCAGTTCCGCTCAGCGAGGGTCGCGATCGACCGGGCGTCGACCGATAACGGCGCATCGCCCAGGCAATAGTCGATCCCAGCGGAATCAAAGGCCTCGGAAATACCGGCAATACCATCGCCGATAACCACCACGGGCCGGTCGCCGATCAGCCGCAACACTTCCTCCGGAAGACAGGAATTGGGGGATGAGAGAGGCTCGCGAGTTGCCGAATAAAGCTGAAAATATGGATCGGAGCGTTTCGAATCCAAGGCAACGAGGATCGCACGGCCGTCAATCTCGGCTTCAGGCATCGCCTGGAGAAGAGCATCAAACGACGTCACGCCCAGGGCCGGGATCGAGGCCGCTAATACAATTCCACGGGCGGCCGCCAAGCCAATTCTCAGTCCGGTAAAAGAACCGGGTCCGGTAGTCACCGCCAGCCCCTCGAGCTCGGCGTATCCGGCACCGGCTTCCGACAGCACGGATTGTATTATTGGAAACAAAGCCTCTGCCTGGCCGCGCGCCATCGACTCATGCCGGTAGGCAAGCACCTGCCCCTCGTCACACAGCGCGACGGAGCAATGAGAACCAGCAGTATCAAAAGCAAGTAGCAGTGGCATGATGTTAAGCTTCGTTTTACAAGCAGTTGCGTAGTATGACGCCCCGAACAGCAATCTTGCGCGTTTTATATGAATTTGATCGAGATCACACCCCAAACCCACGATGTCGAGATAGCGCTCGCCTACGCCACGGAAAACAACTTCACGGGCGTTCCGGTATATGGGCGGGCCGCTTGTTTCCTCCATCCCGACGCGGAAGCTCTTTTTAGCCGGGCAATCGCCTTGGCGGCTGGGCTTGGTTACCGGTTCAAAATTTTTGATGCGTTCCGTCCAAGTGAAGCGCAGTGGGTTTTATGGAACCACACCCCCGATCCTGACTTCCTTGCAGATCCCCGCCGCGGTTCCCCCCATTCACGGGGGGTCGCCATTGATTTAACCTTGATCGATTCGCACGGTCTAGCGCTCGAGATGGGAACCGCGTTCGATGCGTTCACGGAACGCTCTCACCACGGCCGCATCGATATATCTCCGGTCGCTCAACGCAATCGGTATCTTCTGTTGGGCATAATGACGTCGGCAGGATGGGATTGTTACATGAATGAATGGTGGCATTACCAAATGTTCAATGCCAGGCGCTATCCGCTCATCAGCGATTCGGTATTGCGCCCCGGCATGATGATGAAGGCTTCGGAGAAAATAGCATGAACCGTATCTGCTTTAGATATCTTCGAGGGGCTGCCCTCGCCTTAACCGCCGCGGTTTATTTATTCGGCGCGCCCCTACCAGCCATCGCGGCCGACTCGGCTGTCATCGTCATGTATCACCGGTTCGGCGAGGAACGCTTCCCGTCGACAAACATTCGAATTGAGCAATTCGAGTCTCATATTGCGGAGCTGAAAAGAGGCCCATACACCGTTTTGCCGGTTCCGGAAATTATCGCGGCCATACGCGCAGGGAAGTCCCTGCCGGATCGAACCGTCGGTATTACCATAGATGACGGTTATCTCAGTATTTTCAAAGAAGCCTGGCCGAGACTTAAAAAAGCGGGTTTACCCCTCACCGTCTTCATCTCGACCGACGCGGTAAATCGAGGCCTTTCAAGCCATATGAACTGGGATCAAATTCGAGAACTCGCGGAGAACGGTGTGACCATCGGGGCGCATACGATCTCCCATCACCATATGGCGCGGGCGGCCGATGACCGAAACCGCAGTGAAATTTCGGACTCGAACGCTCAGTTAGCGTCAAAATTGGGAACGGTACCCCGCCTGTTCGCCTATCCCTTTGGTGAGGCGAGCAGCAAAGTTATGGAGATGGCAAAAAACGCCGGTTACATGGCGGCGTTCGGTCAACATTCCGGCGTCATAAACCCCCGGTCACGGTTCCTTTATCTCCCCCGTTTCGCCCTCAATGAACAATTCGGTAATCTCGACCGTTTCAAACTCGTGATCAATACGCTTCCCATTCCCGTGAGCGATTTGACCCCCGCCGATCCAACGATCCGCGACAATAATCCGCCGAATTTTGGTTTCACCATTGCTGAGCCGGTCGAGAGGCTATCGAGACTGCGTTGCTTCGCCTCACATGGCGGCAAGACAACGATTGAACGGCTGGGAGACACACGCTTCGAGATAAGATTTTCCGAGAAGTTTCCCGCCGGTCGGTCCCGCATCAATTGCACGATCAGAATGCGCGACGGCCGGTACCGTTGGTTAGGAGAACAGTTCTACGTGAGGAAAAATTAGCACCGGGTAGTCTGCGGTTACTCAGATAGCCGGCCCGTCGGACACCGTCACAATCTTATCGCTGAGCGAAAGACCATCAAAATCCAGCAGTTTATTGGTCCGAATGATGGTCCGAATTGTGCGAACGTATTTATCGCCACGCTCGGAATAACGGACCATGCTGCCCGCCAGCGCCTCTCCATTCAGATCGGTACCCTGAGAGCGAAGCGCCGCCCGTTCCTGCCGAAACTCGCGGTAAGCCTTATGGGTATTGAGGTTGTGGACATAAGCACGAACCGCATCGAGCAGCTGATCAAATGCTTTAATGGAGTGGTTAAGGCCTTCCTCGCGCCCCTTCGGAACGATACCGCCGACCGAGGAGAAGGTCCATTGACCGAACAGAGCGTTGCCTTCAAGGGCAAAGCGGGATGTTCCCCAGCCACTTTCTTCGGCAGCCTGTGCCATGGCAAGTGACGGCGGCACGGAATCCATGCGCCGCTGAAGTTCACCGAGCCGACCAGATTTGACCCTGAACCGCTCGGCCATCGCGGCAAGCCACAACCGATCAACCGCGGGTATTGCTTTGCCATCCAACGCCGCAGCCCGAATTTTTGTCAGGCGCTCGCGATCAGCGGAAATTTCGCCGTTAACCTTGAGAATCAGCGGCAACACGGTCTTAAAGAAAATATTCTTGCGCTGCTCCGGGGCTCGAATACGAGGCATATCGGAGGGAAGAGACACAATAAACAAGGGCGGCACATCGCGGTGGCCGCTCCGAACCGTATCAAGATAATAATCGTAGTTGGAAAAGGTTTGGGCCAGTTTACTGACCGTCAGCCCCGACGTCCCACCGAAAGACCCAGACCTTGCCCGCCTTGTCATGATCGGCAACGGTCCGGCCGCGGTCTCGAAATCAGCGACGGACTCCGCAAAATCGGCTTGCGGAGATACAGTCTGTCCATCGATTGGATTCAGCAGCGCCAGTGCAATAACACCAGCAACGCTCAGCCCTAATAGGCTAATGGTACTCTTTTCAAACGCCCGCACAGTACTACGACGCTCAGCGCCGCTCCCATTATTATTTGTGCCCCCGCTGGTCCTTTTGGAACGTCTTGGCTGTTCCGGTATCTCTCTGGGGGCAACCCCTGGGTCTTTTATGAACCGATGCACGATACTACCAAATCGTGCAGAGCAATAGCTATACGTAATTTCCGCTAACATGCCATTATCCACCATTTTATCCCCAGGTTTTAGGGAATTTTATCCACCGTAATCCGTGAATTACCAGGCAAATATGGCGGTATTTCGACCGTGATTCGGCGGCTTCTAGGCAGTATTACGTAGAAATCCTATAATATCGTGAACATCGGCCAAAATGGGCTTGGCGATGGCGTCGGCGCGTTTCGCCCCGTCAATGAGAACCCCTTCCAAATAGCCAGGATCGGCGACCAATCGGGACATTTCGTCGCCGATCGGGCCCAATTCCGAAACCGCCAATTCGGTCAATGCCTCCTTAAATTCCGAGAAAGCCTTACCGCCGAATTCAGTACAAACCTGTTCCGCGGTCGTGCCGGCCAGCGCGGCATAAATTCCGATCAGATTTGACGCATCCGGGCGATCTTCCATCTCCTTAGATGTCTCCGGAATCGGGTACGGATCGGTCTTTGCCCGGCGGATCTTTTTAGCAATCTCATCGGCGCCATCGGTCATATTAATGCGGGAATTCTGCGACGGGTCGGACTTACTCATCTTTTTTGTGCCGTCGCGCAACGACATCACCCGGGTCGCCTCACCGAGGATTAAGGGTTCCGGCAAGGGAAAGAAATCGACGCCATAATCATTGTTAAATTTCTGGGCGATATCGCGGCTCAATTCGAGATGCTGCTTTTGATCTTCACCGACCGGCACATGGGTCGCCTTATAGATCAAAATATCCGCCGCCATCAGATTGGGATACGCATAAAGACCAACCGACGCGCTCGAGCTCGACATCGACGGCCT
>JAQCKY010000016.1 GCA_027592155.1 Pseudomonadota bacterium | reverse complement strand
GGGCGGCGCCATGGATCTGGTTGCCGGTGTCAAACAAGTCGTTGTCATCATGGATCAGAACGCCAAGGACGGCAGCCCTAAGTTCCTCAAAGCCTGCGATCTGCCGCTGACGGGGACCCGGGTGGTGGATCTTCTGATCACCGATCTCGGGGTGTTCAAGATCGACCGCAAAAAAGGCACTTCTACTTTGGTCGAGCTTGCCACCGATGTGACCGTCGACGAGGTGCGGGAGAAGACAGAGGCCAGCTTTGAGGTATCGCCTGATCTGGCCTAAATACCGTCGATAAATTTGGCGAGTTTGATATCGCGTTCACTAACCCCGTCGACGTCGTGGGTCGCCAGCGTAATCTCAACCCGGTTATAGACGTTCGACCATTCCGGGTGATGGTCCATCTTTTCGGCCATCATGGCGATCCGGGTCATAAAGCCAAAGGCGCCGTTGAAATCTTTAAACCGGAACGACTTCTGGATGGCGTCACGCCCGGCGACCGCGCTCCATCCCTCGAGCGTCGAGAGAGCGGTCGCGACATCCTCTGCTGATAATTTTTCGACCATGATCATCGTCTCTCCGAGGTTCTTCACATCACCGCGAATGGCAATCGCACGGCTTGGCCGCCCGGTCAAGGCGGGCTAGGCTTCAACCATGACCGCCATCCAGGGTGCACCACCAAGCCTCGACGATCTAAAGGCACTCGCCGAAGACGCCTTCCGGACCATTCCCGCTGAACTGCGCCAGCATGTGGAAAACATTGTCTTCCAGATTCAGGATTTTCCGGACCGCCAAATGTGTATCGATCTCGGTTTAGAGAGCCCCTTCGATCTTTTGGGGCTTTATAGCGGGGTCTCCATTGATCAAGAGAGTGTGACCGGTACGCCGGAAGACTTGAACCGAATATTTTTGTTTCGCCGGCCGATATTGGACTATTGGTGCGAGACAGGAGAGGTTCTGGCGACCATCATACGTCATGTGCTGATCCACGAGGTCGGACATCATTTCGGCTTTAGCGACGAAGACATGGAACGGATCGAGGAACAAGAATGAGTGATATCAAACCCCTGCCCGTCGACACTCTCTTTACGCCTTGCGACCCAGACAGTTTCGATTTTGAGACGACGGCAGAGCTCGATCTTTTGGACGAAATCATCGGCCAGGACCGCGCCGTCGAAGCCGTCCGCTTTGCCATCGGTATGAAGCATCCTGGCTACAACCTCTTTGCGGTGGGGCCTGAGGGAACCGGCAAAACCAGCCTGGTTCGTAAATTCCTGGAGACGGCCTCGGCCCAGCAGCCGGTACCGGACGACTGGTGCTACGTTTATGATTTTACAGAAGACCATATCCCCCGTGCCATTCGACTAACGCCGGGACGGGCGCGCGGCTTCGCCGAGGATATGGAAAAACTGATCGAAGACCTGACGGTCTCAATCCCCGCCGCCTTTGCAACGGAAGTCTACCTCAACCGGCGAACCAAGCTGGAAGAAGAATTTACAAGTCCGCATGAAGAAGCTTGGGCAACATTGCAAAAAGAGGCCGCTGATCAGAGCGTCGCCCTGGTACGAACGCAGCAAGGCTTGGCGATCGCTCCGATGCAGGAGGGTGAGGTCCTCAAGCCCGAAGACTTTCAGAAGCTGGACGAAGCAGACCAGGAAAAACTCAAAACGGCGATGGCCGGCGTCCAGGAAAAGCTCGAAGAGCTGACCCGCGAGATGCCGCGTCTGGAAAATGAGCGCCAAGATAAGTTAAAGGCATTAAATCAGGAGGTTACGGACTTCGTCACCTCCCAATTGATCAAGGCCTTTTCATCCCGTTATAACGACCTGCCTGACGTCATTGGATATTTGGCGGAGGTGCGGGCGGATGTCGTCAAGAACACCGAATTCTTCATGCCGAAGCCTCAGGAAAGTGAGGCCCCGCCGCTGTCAGCGGCACGGCGGGTTCAGCGGGAATCGCCGCTCAGCCGGTACCATGTCAATGTCATGGTGGATAATTGCGAACGGACGCTACCGAGCCTTGACGGGGACCTCGGCGGCACTGCCCAAGATATAGAGCCAGGGGAGGGTGTCGTTTGCATCATCGAGGGTGCTCCGGTGGTCGAGGAAGAAAACCCAACCCTGCCGAACCTTGTCGGCCGTATCGAGCATCGAGCCCAGATGGGCACGTTGAATACCGACTATACGATGATCAAACCCGGCGCGCTGCACCGCGCCAATGGCGGCTACCTCGTGTTGGATGCCCGCAAACTTTTGATGCAGCCGTTTGCGTGGGAAGCCCTCAAGCGGGCTCTCATTACCAAGCGCATCCGCTATGAAAGCCAAGCCGAAGCTCACGGCATGATGACGACAATCTCCCTCGACCCCGAGCCGATTCCGCTCGACGTTAAGGTCATTCTTTTGGGCGAACCCGATATCTATTACACCTTGAGCCAACATGAGCCGGAGTTCCGTAAACTGTTCAAGGTTCAGGCGGATTTCGATACCGTCATGAACCGGACAACGGAAAATAGGCTGCAATATGCGCGCTTGATCGCAACACTTGTCGATCGAGAAACCCTGTTGCCCGTCCACCGAACCGGCATGGCCCGCGTGGTTGAATACGGCGCACGGCTCGCGGGCGACTCGGAACGCTTATCGACTCATATGGGGAGCATCGTGGATTTGGTCCGCGAGGCCGACTATTGGGCACGGGATACCAACGCAGAGGTCATCTCTGCCAACCATGTGCAGAAAGCCATCGATGCGATGGTTCGCCGCTCCGACCGGGTTCGCGAACGACTGCAAGAGCAGATTGAGCGCGACACGATTGTCATCGAAACCGATGGCGAACAGGTCGGTGAGATCAATGGGCTGGCGGTCCTGCAACTCGACCACTTCTCGTTCGGCAAACCGTCACGGATCAGTTGCCGCATCCGCATGGGCCGCGGCGAGGTCATCGATATCGAACGCGAGGTGGCACTTGGCGGGCCGCTTCATACCAAAGGTGTTCTCATTTTGTCGTCCTATATCGCCAGCCGTTTCACCGGCGACCGGCCGCTGGCGCTCTCGGCCAGTTTGGTATTCGAGCAAAGCTATGGCGGGGTCGACGGAGACAGTGCCTCGTCGACCGAGCTCTACGCCCTGCTCTCGGCAATCTCCGGCATTCCGATCAAACAAAGCTTTGCCGTCACCGGGTCCGTGGACCAGCACGGCCGGGTGCAGGCAATCGGCGGGGTTAACGAAAAGATCGAAGGCTTTTTCGACATCTGCTCGTCGCGCGGCCTGACCGGCGAGCAAGGCGTGCTGATCCCCCACTCGAACGCCAAGCATCTGATGCTGCGCCGCGATGTGGTCGAGGCGGTTCGGGATGGAAAGTTTGCGATCCATGCCGTCGAAACCATCGACCAAGGCATTGAGATTCTGACCGGCATACCGGCAGGCAAAGCGGACGAGGAGGGTGTTTATCCGTTGGGCAGCGTCAATCGCGCGGTTGCGGTAAAGCTCGCCGACCTGGCGCGAACCGCGCAGCGCTTAGGATACCCGCGGAGACAGAATAACGGGGACGATTAATAATCTCGCTGTCACGGGAATGTGACAACCGGTGTAAATTTGGCGAGATAATGTTGATCGAATGGAGGTTGCGATGAACACACCAACTCAACGAGACTGTTGCGTGCTTGGCCGTGCGATGAACATGCATAATCAGCCGGGGCGAGACCCTGACGCTATTGAAGAAAAACCCATTGTCCAAATCTCACTCTTCGCGCTCAGCGCGTTGAGCTTCCTGATTTTCTTCGTATAGTGCGCCTGACACACTTCCAACAGACAAGGATGAGGAGCTACTCCTAACGCCTCATGCTGAGTTTATCGACCTGCCTTCGCCCGCCGAAGCAGGCTTCGAGCAGGCGGGAGCATGAGCTTCACCCACCGCCCTGGAGAAGTTTCCGAACACGGCTTCTGAGTTCGGGCAATAATTCCGCCTCGAACCAAGGGTTTTTGCGTGCCCAGCCCGTGGCGCGCCAACTGGGATGGGGCGTCGGAATAATATCCGGCAGGTAATCCCGCCAATTTCTCACGGTTTCCGTCATCGTCTTCGCGGATCGATCGCCCAGATAATAAGGTTGGGCGTAGGAGCCGACCAATAGGGTCAGACTGAGGTTCGGCAGCGCCTTTAGGAGAGGCGGATGCCATTGCGGGGCGCATTCGGGACGGGGCGGTTTGTCGCCACCCCGGTCCAGAACACCGGGATAACAGAACCCCATCGGCATGATCGCGATGCGGCCTTCATCGTAGAAGGTGTCCTTGTCTACATTGAGCCATTCACGGAGCCGGTCGCCGGACCGGTCATCCCAGGGCACCCCACTCTCATGGACCCGGGTGCCTGGAGCCTGACCGATAATGATGATCCGGGCCGAGCGTTTGGCCCTGACAACTGGCCGGGGACCGAGCGGCAGATCGGCTTCACAGATCCGGCACGCCCGCACCTCGGCCAACAATGATTCCAGCTTGCTCTTACTCATGACAGCGCTTCCCGTTGAAGCGGATAATCCGCCAGCCGTTCATACTCGGCACCACCGTGACCAAGGTGGCTTCTAAATAGGCTGAACTGGTCGACGGTGAAAGAGGGGAAGCGAATGGCGCGATATTGTTCAAGATAGGGCTGCACCCGGACAATCGGCTGGTTCCTGAGCCGGGCAAGCGTGATGTGCGCTACAAATTTACGCCGCTCCGGTTCAAGACCTGTTTGTCTTACCGTTGCCTCCACCTTGGCCTGTAAGGCGGTTAGCGCCGGCGCCGGGTCGGTGCCAATCCAGACGGCGCGGACGCGGTTCCGAGACTGGAAACAATCCACACCGCCAAGTGCTAAATCGAACGCGGAAACCCGTATCGCGGCCAGTCCGGTATCCAGATCCTCGGCCGAATCCTCTTCGACGTCGCCAATGAAACAAAGAGTGAGATGCATGTTGCGCGCTTCAATCCAGCGCGCCTCCGGCAACCCGTTTTGAATCTCCCTGAGGGACCGAGAGACCGACTCGGGCAGCGCAAGGCCGACGAAGAGCCGCATGCTCTACCACCCCTAAAAAAACAGCGTCAGAACGCCGGTATAGGCGTAGAGACGGTTGCTGGAAATTTCCCCATTGGCGTAAAACCCGATCACCGGAACATCCCCGAGGGTATCTTTGACCAAACCCATTTCGGCGTCTTCTTCGCCAAACATGTGGGGTCCCCGGGCAACGCAGGAAATATAGACGCCACCCCGGGGGGGGTTGCCTGCCCGCGCCTTGAGCTTAGTCACCATTGTTTCCAGATCGCCGCGTGCCGCGGCGGGATCGCGCCGAACAAACAGGATACGGTCGCCTTCGACGACAGGTGCGGCAATCGCCACCCAGCCTTTTCCTCGATCGATCCCGACCAGATTGCGGACGACGTAATCGCCGGTATCCGACCCGGCGACGGGAAGGGCCGCGTGAATATAACCCGCTGCACGGTTGAGATCGCGGGTCAGGACCTCGCCGATTTCCCGGCTGAACACATCGAAAGCCGGCTCGCCGTCGATCTCCATCAGGATATTGTCATCCGCCCTGGTAATCTCATGGCTTGCCCCCAAGGGCGTGCAGCCTTGGCTGAGCGACGTCATGACCTCGACCGCCGGCGAAAACAGAACGCCGGAAATGCCGCCGCCGGTGACGCCGACGGCGATCTGGTGGTTGGGGAAATTACTCGCCGTCAGGCCGCCGACCAGAAACCCCGAGGTGGCCTCGGCAATTTCATCGATGAGATGGGCGACACCTGGAAAATTACTGTCGGCATGGACCAGGGCGAATGGCGGCTGATCACCGGCCGCCCATAGATTACCGCCGGAAAAATCCATGTCCGAGAATTCGCGCGCCGTCGGCATTATTTGGAATTCATGGAGCAGGAGATCGGTGAGCATCATCGCCATCGCCGGCCGGTCGAAATATTCCCGGCCCCCGGCGCAAACGCCGAGACCGACACTGCCCGCCCAACTGAGGATTCCGGTCCTGGTCCGCATTTCCGCCAGGATTGCTTCCAAATCGGGTGCGAGATGTTCTGTCACATAGAGCAGGCCCAATGTCTCGTTGCCCTCGAGCGGCCCAATTTCGGTGAGACAGGCCGAAAGCAGCGCTGGCCATGCCGCGTCGGCGGCGTGAGAGGTTTTGAACATCTGCCTATTTCACCGATTTCAGAAGTTTAATGACGGATGGTAAAATGCGCTGCACGATCACGTCCACGCCGGCGGCGTTGGGATGAATTCCGTCTGGCTGATTCAACGCCGGATCCGCAACGACGCCGTCGAGAAAGAAGGGGTAGAACGCCACGTCGTGCTTGCGGGCCATGTCGGGAAAGATCGAATTATATTCGGCGCTATATTCCCGGCCGAGATTTGGCGGCGCCAACATGCCGGCCATCAAAACTTTGACGCCCCTGGCCTTGAACTCCGCGAGCATGGCATCGATATTGGCCCGGGTGACCGCCGGATCGACTGCCCGCAATCCGTCATTGGCGCCAAGCTCCAAAATAGCCGCATGGGGTTTTTCGGAAAGCATCCAGGCGAGTCTCGATCTGCCGCCTGTCGTCGTGTCGCCGGAAACACCGCCATTGATCACAGTAACGGAAAAGCCCTCCTTGCGTAGCGCCATTTGCAGCCTAACTGGGAAGGCATGAGCCGCCGGAAGTCCGTAACCCGCCACCAAACTATCGCCGAACACCAGCAGCCGGAGGTGATCCGCCGCCCCGGCCTGCCCCGTATTGAACAACAGCAGGAGCGGTAACAAGATTGCGATCAGGGCCGTCTTTGCCCTAAAACCCATTGTTCGAGACGCCGCGCTGCCAATAACTAGACTTAATTTCATACGACTCGGGACCTGAATGACTGATAACACCCAAGAATACGGACCGGCGATCCTATTGGATGATGTACACCTTAAGCTCGCAAGCGATGCGGGCGAGGTCAATATCCTGCGAGGTATTTCACTCAACGTCGGATCCGGCGAGGCGGTCGGCGTCGTCGGCGCCTCCGGCGGCGGGAAGTCGACCATGTTGATGGTGATGGCCGGACTAGAACGCGCCAGCTCAGGGTTGGTTCAGATTGCCGGCATTAATCTCGACGGTATGAGCGAAGATGCGCTTGCCTTATTCCGGCGGGACAATATCGGGATCGTATTCCAGAACTTCCACCTTGTGCCGACCATGAGTGCCTTGGAGAACGTCGCCGTTCCTCTTGAATTCGCCGGCGTCGGCAATGCTTTTGAGCGGGCACGCGAGAAGCTCGATGCTGTCGGCCTCGGCCATCGGCTGAGCCATTATCCCGGCCAGCTGTCAGGCGGCGAACAGCAGCGTGTCGCGCTTGCCCGCGCATTTGTCGCGGAGCCGAAAATTCTGATGGCGGATGAGCCGACCGGGAATCTCGACGGTATGACCGGCGAAACGGTGATGGATCTACTTTTCGATCTCCATGACCGGTCCGGCACGACACTGGTACTGATCAGTCATGATCTTGAATTGGTTAAACGTTGCGACCGGGTGGTGACGATTGCCGACGGCCGAATCGTCGATGACGGCGCGAAATCCGCGGACGCCGCCCAATGAGCGGTAGTTTCCGCCTGGTGTTCACGATGGCCCGGCGCGAAATTCGGGGCGGCATCAAGAGTTTTCGTGTCTTCCTTGCGTGCCTTGCGCTCGGCGTTGCGGCCATTGCCGGGGTCGGATCGATCAGCGACTCCGTCATTGCGGGGTTAGAGCGGGATGCCAGGCGCCTTCTCGGCGGCGATGTCGAACTGCGGCTGCTGCACCGCCCTGCCACCGCCGATCAGCGAGAGTATCTTGCCCGGTCCGGGCGCTCGTCCGAAGTGATCGAAATGCGGGCGATGGCGCGGCCCGATGCCGGTAATGGACCAAACAGCCGATCCCTGGTCGAGCTGAAAGCCGTCGATAACGCCTACCCCTTGGTCGATACGGTCGAACTCAAGGAAAATATTAACCTCGGCACGGCGCTCTCTCAGGCTAATGGTGTTTGGGGCGCCGCTGCGGACGCCAATCTCTTTACCAAACTGGGCGCGCAGGTCGGTGATATCGTCAAGGTTGGCGACGCCCGGTTCAGATTGACCGCCACCATCAAACGCGAGCCAGACCGGGTGACCAGCGTGATCAGTTTCGGCCCGCGCATCATGATTGCGTCAACCGCGCTGGCGGAAACCGGATTGGTTCAGCCGGGCAGTCAAATCCGCTATCGCTACCGGGTGGTGCTCCCGGAAGGCGCCGACTCCACCGGCTGGGTGGAAGTTCTCAACGAAACATTTCCAAGCGCCGGTTGGAGGGTCCGGGGTCGGGGCGAAGCGGCGCCGGGGCTGCAGCGTTTCATCGACCGGATGACGCTGTTCCTGACCTTTGTCGGGCTGACGACGTTGCTGGTCGGCGGCATCGGCGTCACCAACGCCGTCAAAAGCTACCTCGACGGTAAGACGACCACCATTGCGACCTTGAAATGTCTTGGGGGGTCCGGCCGTGAAATTTTTGCGATCTACTTCGTCCTGATTCTGCTGTTGGCCATTGTTGGGATCATTATCGGTTTGATCGTCGGTGCAACCGTCCCCCTCTTGGCCGCCGGCGCATCCGAAGGCCTGCTTCCCTTTGCCCTCGCGGTCAAAATATTCCCGCAGCCGCTCATCCTCGCGGCCGTGTTTGGCATCCTGACCGCCATCACCTTCGCGCTTTGGCCTTTAGCCCGCGCCCGGGACATCCCCGCCGCCAACCTGTTCCGGAGCGAGATTGCGCCAAGCGGCGGATTGCCGTCCCGGCCCTATCTCATCGCGGTCATATTTGGAGCGGCAGCCTTGGCCGGGTTGACCATCGCCACCTCGCCGGATAAAGGCTTTGCGCTGTGGTTCGTCGGCGGCACCGTCGTCGCCCTGTTGGTATTGCGGGGCGCGGCAACGGCGGTCACTGCGGCTGCCCGGCGGATCGGCGGTTTTGGCAGCACGGATATTCGCTTGGCTTTTGCGAACCTGCACCGGCCCGGCTCGGTCCCCTCCAGCGTCATTGTCTCGCTGGGTCTCGGCCTGACCGTGCTGGTCGCCATTGCATTAATTCAGGGCAATATTGCCCGCCAGGTCGATGAACGGCTTCCCGAGGCTGCACCCTCTTTCTTTTTCCTGGATATTCAACCGGCCCAAGTCGCCGCGTTCGACAAAACGGTCACTGGGATCGACGGCACGGGAAAACTGCAGCGCGTCGCGTCGATGCGGGGCCGGATTGTCAAGATTGCCGGCACGCCGGTTGCCGACGCAAATATTAGTCCAAATTCTGCGTGGGCCGTGCGAGGCGACCGCGCGCTGACGTTCGCGGCCCGGCCCTTTGAGAACGCCATTATCACGGCCGGTGAGTGGTGGCCGCCAGACTATTCAGGCCCGCCGATGATTTCCCTGGATGCCAATCTGGCACGCGGATTTGGGGTCGATGTCGGCGATTACCTCACCCTTAACGTGTTGGGCCGGGAGTTTACCGCCAAGATCGCCAATCTGCGTTCGATCGATTGGCGCTCTATGCGCTTCGATTTTGCCATTATCTTCGCGCCCGGCGCCCTCGAGGGCGCACCCCATACGCACATCGCCGCGCTCCAGGCATCTCAAGAAATCGAGGAGAATGTTGAGCGTGCGGTCTCGGACCAATTTGCCAACATTTCGATCATCCGGGTTCGCGAAGCGTTGGAGGCGGCATCGAAAATCCTGGAAGGGATCGGGACCGCGGTGCGAGCAAGCGCGGCAATCACGATTGCCGCCGGTGCGCTGGTGCTTTCCGGCGCGGTGGCGGCAGGACGGCGGCGAAGGACCTACGATGCGATCATATTCAAAGTTCTCGGCGCGACCCGGGGCAAGGTCCTCAAAACCTTTCTGATGGAATATGGGTTGCTGGGCATCGTGACGGGGCTTGTATCGGCCATCGTCGGGACGGTCACCGCTTGGGCGATTGTCGTCGGGTTAATGGACATGGCGTGGGTCTTTTTACCCGAAACGGTCGCGATAACGGTCGTGTTAAGCGTTTTGCTGACCTTGATGGTCGGATTCGCCGGTACTTGGCGCGCAATGGGGCAGAAAGCCTCACCTTATCTGCGCAATGAATAGGGCGTGAGCACAGCCTAAACCTCTTGCACTCGATCCCAATCCTGCCATATTAGGCTAGTACTGGCTGGTTTAACGCTAGCCCCCAATCCGAAAGGGCGGGGCTGAAACTATTGTGAGGAAGAAAATGGCACTAGGTCCTAATGAAGGGTTCGGCACTCGCCGTATGACCGCCCAACAGGCCGCGGACGCTCAAATCGACGTTGGCCTTCGTAGTTATATGCTCAATGTCTACAATCTGATGGCGTCCGGCGTGGCGCTTACAGGCATTGTTGCGGCTTCTGTTGCCAGTTCGCAGACGATGACCAATCTTATTTTTGGCACGCCGTTGAAGTGGGTCATTATGCTCGCACCGCTCGCACTGGTGTTTTTTGTCAGCGCCCGCATTCACAAAATGAGCGCCGCTACAGCACAGATGACCTTCTGGGTCTTTGCCGCCTTGATGGGCGCCTCTCTGGCCTCGATCTTCCTGGTTTACACCGGAACCAGCATTGCGCGGGTCTTTTTCATCGCCGCCGGTACCTTCGGGGCGATGAGCCTCTATGGCTATACCACCAAAAAAGACCTGTCAGGCTGGGGATCGTTCCTGTTCATGGGACTGATCGGCGTTGTGATCGCCATGGTCGTGAACATCTTCCTGGCTTCCAGCGCCCTGATGTTCGTGATTTCGGTTGTCGGCGTCTTGGTCTTCGTCGGCCTGACCGCTTACGACACCCAGAAAATCCGTAATCAGTACTATGCCGGGGACCATTCCGAGGTCCAAAGCAAGAAGGCCATTATGGGCGCATTGACGCTCTATCTGGACTTCATCAACCTCTTTATCATGATGCTGCATCTCTTCGGGTCCCGCGAATAACCCGAAAACACGCAGAAATCAGCGAAAAAATAGTGCCCGGCGGTTACCACCGCCGGGCTTTTTCGTGTCGAAACAGCTCTAGACATAAGGCCGTGAAAGGATCTCACGCGCCGCGTTAAGCTGGCTCATGCGCTGATGATCGCCGAATTCGTTGTCGGGGTGGTGGATCGCCGCCAACGCGCGGTAGCGAGCCTGAATGGTCTCCCCGTCGGGTCGTGTCGTCGGTGGAAACCCTAGGACATGCAGTGCTTCGCCGCGGGTGCGAATGCCGGTCAAAAGCGGGTCGAAGGAGAGTTCCGATACCAGGGCCTTCAGCCGTTCAGTTTCCGCTTCTTTGGTCAGCCGGTTTTCCTCCTGCTCGTCCAATATCCGGCGGTCTACCTTTTGAACCTGTAGGGTGTAGTCACCGCGATCGATCGCCAGCGCGAGGCCAAGGGCTCGGCGGATGATGATCGGATCATATCCCGGCGTCATGCGGAGCTGCAGCCGGGGTTTGCGGCGCCATACTCGGCCTTGTGATGGTCCTGACTTTAAGACCCGTTCCTCGCGGTCCCCGTCCTCCGGGCCACCGGGGTCAGGAGCATCCCGTATCACCTCATAGGGTACCGTCAGCAATATAGACCGGGCCAGGTCTCCGACATTAACGCTGCGCCGTGCCGCGAGGTTTTCCGCGCTGTCGCGGAAGCTGCTCGAACAGGGAATGGTATAAGAGGCTTTGTGGACCTTTGCCGTCATATCTGCCCCGAGGAAACGTTAAACGCCATAGGGTCTATCAGTCATAAGACCACTATATGTTGGGGCTAAAAATCGCAGAAATCCGGTAAAAAGTCAACTACGTTTGAAGTTTTTTCGTTTATCAGGTGAAAATATGGCAAAGGCCGGGCGTTTTTACACCCGGCCTTGAATCTACAAACGTAGGACTCACAAATGTCTAGCTATTAACCCCAGCCGGGCACCGAGCGGCACCCAAAATCGGGCCCATCCGGTCGTTTTGGACCAAAATGACACAGCTGTGATTTTCCGCCAGATCGACATTTCGGAGCTTCACCGTGACCGGCTTTCCGGTCCAAACACCAACCCGGTCGACTTGGCGTACAATATTGTGGCTGACCAGGGTTTTACCCTTATTTTCACCGGATCGGACCTTGGTTTCCGCGGTGTTCTGTACCTTGACCAGCCATACGGAAGCTTGGGCCTGAACCGTTCCGGCAATTTGCACATCAATGGCCCCATCCGCCGCGCGTGACGTCTGGACCGTCAGTTGCCTGGCATCGTTCTGGGAGGCATCCCGGATGCGGGAGAGAACCGTCCGGCGCTGGGATCCAACGGCGAAGGAACGGCCGCCGATGACCATTTGGGGTGTGTAAGACTGTCCACCCGGCAAATTTCCCGCATAACCGCGCTGTCGAACCGTATAGGCATGTTTGGAAAATGGGTCTTTCCACTTG
>JAQCKY010000015.1 GCA_027592155.1 Pseudomonadota bacterium | reverse complement strand
AGGAAGGAAAGACGATCATCCGGCCGGCTTCGGGCGGAAAGGTCAACGGGGTTCCGAACGGACTGCCCGGTGTCTCAATCATTTCGACCGCCGGCCGTGGATCTTGGAACTCAATCCAACCTTCGGACCGGTCTTTGGGGTCATTGTCGAGGATGTGGACATAATAGACACCCGACCATACGCAGCCTGGATGGGTATGAGTCTTGTTAAATCCGCCGGTCCTGAGAACGTTTGCCCACGCCGCCATGGTACAGCTTTCTGGGAGTTCGCCGCCGGTTGACGCGGTTAATACCGCAACCGCCGTTTTGATCATCTCGATCAGAGAGGCTATCTCCGGGGCTTGCCAGGTCAGCAGGTCTTCTGTGGAGTGCCATCCACCAACGACGCTTTTTTGAACCCCTGAATCCTGACGTTCTTTTGCAAGAACGAGGTCGCGCAAACCACGGTTCAGGTCAGCGACATCAGGCCACTTGCGACTGAAGAGAGGCGTTGCCCAGCCCTGCATAACGTCAGGTGCGGAATCGGTATTGAGTGCCATGGTGCCTTTGTCGGTACTGAGCGAAGGTTTCAGGCCGTGTCGTCGGAAGAATGTAAGTTTTATTCGATTTTGCGGTGACGCGGAAGTCCCTTACGGAACGCATAATAACATGCATTTCGCTTGACGGTCTTTGGGCTAGTTAGGTATGGTCCTGTCCATAAAAGTAAGTTCGCGGAAGGGCGAGTTTAACAGGGATCAATAAGCTAAATCGGGGCTGCCTTAGGGCGCCCCAATTTTTTTGCCTGAACCCTTTCATTCCGATAAATTTGTCTCGGCAAATGATGCCGAAGGATATATTTCGCAGCCTGTCCCTGTTAGAGGGGCGGTAGCGTAGCGGATTTCCGCCATCTCAGACGAGCCCAGACCAGGCAAGAGCGCCTTAGGCCCCGGGACCAGCCGATTGAAGGCCTGGTTGTGGTGTCGGCGGCGGAGCCGGCGCGGGTGCAGGTGGGGTTGCTTTCGTGCCACTCCATTGCACCTCGTAGAGAACGATAGGATCTTTGAACCCCTTCATCTCGCGCGCACCTCGGTTAATAAAGGTTAAGCCGTGTCCGTCGTTACAGATCGCGCGCACACCTTCCGACACAAAAATCTGGCCAAGCCCCGCTTTGTCGACGATGCGTGCCGATAACTGGACGGTTGTTCCAAACAGATCGTCATCCTCAACGATTGGCTCACCGGAGTTGATGCCAATCTTTATACCGAGGGGAACCGTGGGATTGGTGGCATTGTCAGCCGCCACCATTTCTTGGATGTAAATGGCAGCCAGTGCCGCGTTGGGGGTGTCGGCGAACGATGCCATAATGCCATCACCGGTGTGCTTTACCTCTTTGCCGTTATATTCGGCAAGGGCGGCGCGCACGATTCGGTTGTGGGTTCGCACGACTTCTTGCGCGGCGGCGTCACCGTGGGTCTGGGTCATGTCCGTGGACCCGACGATATCGGTAAACATCACGGCGATGGTACGAATGCCTGATTCGTCCTCGTCGGGTTTACGTTGGTTCCAATCATTCAGCGCATGGTCAAGCATCGCCGGAGCACCGGGAGAGCCGCCAAGATGACGTTGCATTGCATCCCGTCCGGCTTCGATCATGCTCAAATATTTTGGATCCAAGAGATAGCTGTCATAGGCTTTTGCAAATTTATCTGCGCGTTCACCGCTGGTGCCCAATACCTCAACGCTCTCGCGCAGTATCTGGGCGCGCTCCTTGTCATTTAATTTTCCGGCAGCGCCGACAGCCTCGCAGGCACCCGCGAGAAAAAGATTAACGCCAAACTTATTAAAGTTATCGAGTTTCGGGCGGGTTTTCATGACGCTCTCCAGGCCTTTGCTCAAGAACGTCATCAGTATAACCTTGAGTTTTTCGGCGTCCGAGGAAAGCGTCACAGGAGGGCTTGTTTCTTCCTTCGCCTTTTCAGACGGCTTTTGCTCGCTGTCTGTGGTGATTTCAGCGTCAAGCCAATTCCGGTCGAGGAGGTCTGGCTTCTCCCTGGAATCTGGATTGTTTTCGGCATACTCGCGTGCCCGCTTAGCCGCACGCTTGGCCATTCGGCGCTTACTGGCGCCACCGCCCAGCACGTTCTTCCATTCGCTGAGTTCCTGTGCTTCGAATTGCTCTGCGTGGCTGCGGCGGTCTTTGGGGTCGCGTTTTGCGACCTTCAGATCGCTACTTGAAATAAAGGCGTAGGCCGACGTTCCGACGGTAAACAATAAGCTGATAATAAAAACTGCAAACAGCACGTTATTGTAGTCAGACTGGACGAGGCCAATCGCCCGCCTCAACTCCGGCAATTCGCTGAAGGCCAGCGCGACAATAAAGGTAATAATTGCAGAGAGAAGGGCGCTGCCGCCAACGATTGTCAGAAGTTTAAGAATGCCCCGGCCGACACTCATGCTCCCGCCGGAGTCGGCCTTTTTCCGGGATTTACGTTTCGCCTTCTTCTTGAGGTCGGGTTCGTCGTCCCAGTCGTCATCAATAAATCCCTCAAAGTCGAGGATATCGTCATCGATGATTTCGGGGGCTGACGCTCTTCGGGTTCCCCGCGGCAGGGCTCCGGGTTCATCGTCAACCGACTCACTGATATTTGAGCTTTTATAAACGGTATATTCGCTGCTGGTCCCCGAATGTTCGTTCAGGACATCGCGGACAACCTTGACGGAAGTAATCGTCGGAAGTTTGTCGAGTGCCTTGGCCTCTTCGATCGCGGCTTCACGCGCGGTGGAGGGATGCCGGCCATGCAACTCCCATCGGCCACGTTGCAGCACGTACACTTCAAAAGAAGTCGACCGATTATTCACCTTCTCCTCCTTGGAGGAAATCGCATCATCTTATGCCGATGGACCATTCGGTGTGAGGTCTCAGTTCAGACAGGTTAAGCCGCAATTGGGCGCGATTACGATCATCTATAGCATACGAGTTTACTCTGTTCTCGATAATCTCGCAATTACTCTGATCGTTGCTATTACAAACTATTACATATTCATGTAGTTTTGATGGCTTTAAATCTATACTTATTATTTATTCTGTAAGTATAAGAAATAATAGAATGAAATGATGGTGAATATAATAATGGCGCGGGAACAAAGTTCCTGCGCCATCAATTCGTAATTTTATTATTCGCGAGATTAGCTTTTCAGGCCAAAACCTTCGAATCGCTTATTAAATTTCGCGACCTGCCCGCCGCTGTCGATCAGACGGTGCTCACCGGTCCAGGCCGGGTGGGCCGTCGGATCGATATCCAGGCGCAACGTATCTCCCGGCTCTCCATAAGTGGAGCGGGTCTTAAAGCTGGTACCATCGGTCATCTCGACCGTGATCTCATGGTATTCCGGATGTAAATCTTTTTTCATGGATCATCTCTATTCTAAGGAGCGGCTTATATATAGAAGCTGGCCTGTTAGCGCAAGCGGTTCAACGGCAATGTCATCAATCAGGCGCGGCTGCGGGGCGCAGCTTTAGGCTGAGTAATAGGACGGCCAGAATCACGATCGCGCCGACCCAGAAGGGCCAATCTTTACCGACGAACGCGAAGATGTAACCGGCAGATGCCGGTCCTACGGCCCGGGCCAGGGTCGAGGCAGAACGGCTGATCCCCAAGATGCCGCCCTGTTGATCATCGGATACTTGTAGCGACAGCAAACTCGACAGGGCCGGGGAGGCGATGCTGAAACCATAAGTAATGATCATGATAGAGATCAGGAGAAATGTCAGTGAATTGGAAAATGGCAGGATCGACAACCCGATCCCGAGCGCAAGAAATCCTTGTTTGATCATCCCGGTTTCGCCAATTCGCCGGGATAGCCGACCCACAAGTCCGCCTTGAATAAGAGCGCTGATGACCCCGGTAAAGGCAAAGACGTAGCCGTTCTGGGCCACTCCCCAGCCGAACTTCTGCTCGGTCCAGAGTGCAAAGGTTGCTTCCAAACCGGCGAAGACAAAGATCGCCAGAAAGGTGAGCAGAATGGTGAAGCGGACATCCCGGCGTCTGAGTGTCTCGGCGAAGGCGGCTCGTCCACTGCTTCCGGACATAGCCCCCCGTTTTTCCGCCGGCAAGGATTCCTTTAGCATAATAGCGGCGAGGATCACCGCTGCGGCGGAGAAACCCGCCGCGACGTAAGACGGCAGGGGGAAGTTGATGTTGGTGGGATCGCTTCCGGCCAGAAGGCCGCCGATCGCCGGCCCTGCGATGAAGCCAAGCCCGAAGGCGGCACCGATCAGGCCCATGCCCTTGGCGCGGTCTTCCCGGGTGGTGACGTCGGCGACATAGGCAAATGCGGCACCGATGCTGCCGGCCATGACGCCGCCGAACGCACGCGCGCTATAGAGGGACAACAGCGAGGCCGCCTCAGCCAGCCAAACATAGGCAAGCACGGTCCCGGCGAGACTGAGCAGCAGAATGGGCCGACGGCCGTATCGGTCGCTAAGACGTCCCCAGACCGGCGCGGCAATGAGCTGCGCCAGGGAATAGAACGCCATCAGCAATGTCACCTGATCGGGACTCGCACCGTAATGCAGACCGTAAAACGGCAGCAAGGGTATGATGATGCCAAATCCGACGAGATTGATGAAGACGATGACGAACAGGATAAACATCAGGCGTTCCAGACGAAGGATGGGTAATTCTTAGAAGTGGTAAGGCGGCATGTCGAGCCAAGACTTATGGCGTAAGCAAGGCCATGGTTCAACGTTGGGTTAGCTTAAATTCAATACGGCGGTTGCGGCGGTTGGCGATTTCATCCGAGCGGGGGTCGATGGGTTGGAATTCACCGAACCCGGTCGCCCCCAACCGCTCTGCCGGGACCCCCGAATTGATGAGAAACCTGACCACGGAGATTGCCCGGGCGGTTGAAAGCTCCCAGTTGCTGGGAAAGCGGGCGGTCCGGATCGGTATCCGATCAGTGTGGCCATCAACCCGGAGGATCCAATCGATTTTTTCCGGGATCTTCTCCGAAATTTCGAGCAGCGTCGCCGCGAGGCGGAGGAGTTGATCCTGGCCCGCCGCCCCCAGTTCCGCAGAGCCGGTTCCGAATAGAACTTCCGATTGAAATACGAAGCGGTCGACAATGCGCACGCCGCTCTGGTTTCCGAGAATCGCCCGCAGCCGCCCGAAGAATTCGGACCGGTAGCGGGTGAGCTCTTGCACCTTAGAGGCCAGCGCCGCATTCAGCCGTTGTCCGAGATTGGCAATTTGTACTTTCTGCGCCTCGGTCAGTTTTTCCGAGACATCGAGGGCCTTGGACAAGTTTGAAATTTGCACTCGTAAGGCTTTGATCTGCCGGTTGAGCAGAGCGGCTTCGGCACGGGCCGCTTCGGATATTCTTCGCTCGTCGGTTAACAGGGCGCCGGTTGACTTGAGCGCGGAGTCCTGTTCGTCCAGCTTCGCTGTTTGGGCCGCGAGAGCGACGTCCTTTTCGGCGATGGCTTTATCCCGCGCGGCCAGGGTGCCGGACAGCGCGCTGACCTCCTGGCGGAGTTCGTCGCGGAGCGCTTCAAGGGCCTCAACATTTCGGGATAAAATTGCGAGCTGATTCAACTGCGCTTCCACCTTTTCCTTATCAGCCACGATGGTTTTAAAGGCATCTTCGAGATCGCCCCGCAACTGAGCCGCTCGTTGATCGGCCGCCTCCGCCCGTAATGTCAGGGATTGTAGCTGCGCGCTCAGGTCGTCCCGGGCCGCGACGGTGGCTTGCAGTTCATCGGCGAGTTGGGCGGTGTTGGCCCGAAGTGTTTGATTGTCTGTCCGCTCCAGTGCCAGCAGATCGGCCAGCTCACTGACTTGGGACCGCAAACGGTCGAGGGCCTGATCCCGTCCGCTCAGTGCTTCGCTCAGAAAGAATTGGGCGAGCACAAAAATCATTAACAAGAAGATGACCACCATCAACAAGGTGGCAAGCGCATCGACGAAGCCGGGCCAGATATCGGTCCGTTGTTGTTGGCGCCGGGCGGAGAGGGCCATTATCCGGGACTAATCCCGCCGCGGCACACTCGGGCCGGGCCGGTGTGTCTCTGCGGTGCTGGCCGCGATGGTCCGGGCCAAAAGCTTAATCTCGCTTCGCATTTGTTGAACAATGTCATCCCGTCCAACAGCAAGTTCTTCGAGCAACCGCGCCATATAAACATCCAGGTTGCGAATATGCGAGCGGGTTGCTTCATCCACACCGCCGCCGCTGTCGAGGCTCATCCGTTCGAGTACGGATTTGAGATCGACCTGGCTTTCGCCGAATTTCATCAACAGGTCCCGCTCGGCGCGAAGCTGATCTGTCAGCGCGCCGAGCCCTTCGGTCAGGGCCATCAACTGGTTCTTGCTGGCATTGTTGGTTTCTTCACCGCGCGCCAGCGTGCGCTGCAAATTCTCGAGGCTCTCGGCGGTTTGCTCAAGCAGCGCTTGAACGTAGACCGGTACCGATTGGTCGCCGGTATCCGATAGCGCGCCTGATGAAAGCCGGGTCATGCCTGACAGCCAGTCTTCCAGATCGTTGTAGAATCTATTCTGTGCCTGGCCTGCTTGGAGATCCAAAAATCCCAGCACCAACGATCCCGCCAGTCCAAACAGTGACGAGGAAAAAGCGGTTCCCATGCCCGACAGCGGCGCCGCAAGGCCGGCCTTGAGGCTGTTGAAAACCGCCGCCATATCGCCGCCGTCAACGGAAAGTCCGCCGATCACATCACTGATCGACGATACCGTCTGTAGTAATCCCAAGAACGTGCCGAGGAGCCCGAGAAAAATAAGCAAGCCGATTGTATAGCGTGACAGGTCTCGGGATTCGTCGAGCCGGGAGGCGATTCCATCCAGCAGAGACCGCATGGAAATTGTCGACAGGCTTTGGCGCTCTCCCCGCTCGCCCAGCATGGTCGCCATGGGCGCCAGCAGTTTGGGCGTACGGGAGTCTGAGAGGGGCAGGTCGGACGACCGCCGGAACCGCTCTAACCAGGCAACCTCGGGGTAGAGCTGCACGACCTGACGGAAGTTATAGATGATCCCCAGCAAGAGGACGCCGAGGATCAATCCGTTCAGGCCGACATTCGCGGCAAAAGCACCGCGCAACGATGGAAATAAAAGGCCGGATAAGATTCCGACCATAATAATGAAGCCGATCATTCGGATCAAAAATCGCTGCGGCGATGTCATGTCTTAATCCTTCGAAGCGAGAAGGCGCATATGTCAGTTACGCTCATGGATTGGTTATAAGAACATCGACGCGGCTGGGCGGTCCGTCCGGCAGCTTGTTGCCAAGTGCCCGGACATCAATGCGAGTCCGGCGGACACCCTTTTCAATCAGGTAGGTGCGGACGGCAAGCGCCCGGGACAGCGATAGGCGTCGCGCCTTGCTCGGCGGCAGATTAGGCTCTCCCGCATAGGCCAACAGCTGTAACCGTTGACCATCGTTCGACGCCAATTGCTGAGCGATTTTATCCAACTGGGCTTTGGCGGCGGCGTTGATCCCCGCAAGGTTGGTTGCAAAGCTGATTGAAGAGGCGGGGCCCGCTTCTTTACCGCCCGGGAGAGAGGCTTGTTGCGTCGTCTTGCTCGTCGCTGGTATTCCCTTTGGCTTCGATGCCGGCGCCGGCGCGGAAATTGCCGGCGGCGGCGGCGCGGCGCCAGCTGCCGATGGGCGGGACGGCGCCTTGGGCGCCATTACCTTCGGCGCAACCGGTGGCTTCGGCGCTGCCGCCACGGCTGTTTTGGGCTGCGATGGTGGTTTCGGAGCCATCACTTTTGGCGCTGGGGGCGGTGTCGGCCGTGCAGCGGCAACCTTAGGTGCTTGCGGGGCTGCCGATACCTGCGGTGCCGACGCCATCACCTTTTTGCGGGGCGCTGCTTTTGGGGCTTTCGGGACTGCCTTTGCGGTCACCGGTTTTACTCCACGCCGCGCCAATTCGCTCGGCGTGATAAGCGTGAGTCTTGAGCCCGTCGGCGGCGTCGCGCTGGGCTGAGCGGCACCGCCTCCGGGTGGGGCTTGTATGAGGAGGCGGGAGCGCGGCATCGTCGGCGGTGGTTCCAATAAACCGCCGCGGCCGATTGTTGCGCCTGTGACACTGCCCAACCGACTGGTGTCGGTGACGAAGCGGCCGGAGCCGGCAGGGACGCTACCGCCGAGCATACTGGAATCAACCAGGACGCTGCTATTGCCGCCCCAAGGCGTCATCTGCGCCTGTGCATCGGGGGCCGCGTAGATCGTTACCGCCAAAATTGCTGCCATACTGAGAAGTGGCGCCCGCCAGCGAGGCAGCGCCTCTCGGCTATCCTGAATCTGGTTCTTCACGACATCTTCCCCCGTCAGACCGACTGTTGGTGTGTCTGTTTAATCCCTCGGCTGATAAACTACCCGAGTGGGCTCAAAATAGCTAAGCCTTGAATCCCATACAACCGCAATCCGGTTTCAATATCGGCGGCCTGTGTCAGAAATGTGGCGGCATTCGAAAACGGTGCAGCGTGAGGGGCGTCTATCCCACCGTATCCATTAAGGGTTGATGCAGATCGGGATTAGCGGCCAGGATGTCGCCGCTTTCCAGCATTTTGCGGCCACCTTTCATGTCGGTGACAAAACCGCCCGCCTCGCGGACCAAGACGATTCCCGCCGCGATATCCCAGGGCTGGAGATCTCTTTCCCAAAAGCCATCGAAACGTCCGGCGGCGACATAGGCGAGATCAAGAGCCGCGGAGCCGAACCGGCGCACCCCGGCCGAAACCGCCATTACCGATTCGAGTTCTTTGAGGAAACGGGGGTGATCGCCCCTGCCCAAAAAGGGGATGCCGGTGGCGAACAGGGACGCCGCCATATCGTTCCGGGCGGAGACTCGAAGCCGACGGGAGTTGAGATGCGCGCCCTGGCCTTTCTCAGCCCAAAACATCTGATCGCCGATGGGCTCGTAAATCACGCCGGCGGTGAGTTCACCTCTTTCTTCGAGGGCGATTGAGATCGCAAAATGAGCGAGGCCGTGCAGGAAGTTAGTGGTGCCGTCCAGGGGATCGATGATAAAGCGCCGGTCGCTGCCGTCGCCGGAGATCTCACCGCCTTCCTCTAACAGGAACCCATACCCCGGCCGCGCTCTCTCGAGCTCGGCCCGAAGGATGCCCTCGGTCCGGGTATCGGCGGCGCTGACGAAGTCCGCCGGACCCTTGCGGGAGACCTGCAGCTGATCGATTTCACCATAATCTCGTTTAAGCCGCGATGCTGCCTTGCGGGCGGCGTTCATCATAACCGTGATGTTGGGAGATTGGGTGGCCATTAATCCTTTGCTCGCTCGACATAGGTCCCATCGACCGTCGAAACGACGATCCGGGTGCCGGCTTCGATATGGGGTGGCACCATCACGCGGACGCCGTTTTCGAGCATGCCGGGCTTGTAGGAAGACGATGCTGTTTGTCCCTTTACCACCGCGTCGGCCTCGGTGACCTCAAGGGTGACATGCTCGGGCAGTTGCACATTGATCGGCTCGTCTTCAAAGCTCTCGATCTGCACCTCCATCCCGTCCTGCAGATAGGGTACTTGCTCTTCTCCGACCAACTCCCCGGCCAGTGCAATTTGCTCATAAGACTCTGCATTCATGAATGTGTACATGTCGCCGTCTGCGAACAAGAACTGATAA
The DNA here is from genome assembly GCA_027592155.1 of Pseudomonadota bacterium. Lineage (GTDB taxonomy): Bacteria > Pseudomonadota > Alphaproteobacteria > Rhodospirillales > UBA2165 > JAQCKY01. The sequence goes on along the minus strand of JAQCKY010000015.1, from coordinate 3,092 downwards.
GTTGCCTGGTCGAGCCGGACCCGCTCTACGGTTTCCGAGGACCGAAAGCGCTCGTTCAACTTCGTTCCGTCACGGATGTCCTTGAGCTCGACTTGCAAATAGGCGCCGCCCTTACCGGGCTGAGTATGCTGAATCTTTACCGCGCGCCAGAGCCGCCCTTGATGCTCGACAATCATCCCTGGGCGAATCGCATTTCCATTGATCTTCATGTGATCCTCTTATCCTCAATCCCGGTCGTTCGTTAGTCTTTTTGTGGCAAATTCTGGAAGGCGCGGAACCTAGCAAGACGGAGGGCAGGGAGCAACGTCGAACAAGGCTTGGCGAAACGGTGGAGACAGTTCAGGCGTAATTTGCCAAACTCGCGTTTATGAAGAGGCTGATGCTCTTGCGCCACGGCAAGTCGAGCTGGAATATTCCTGGATCCAGCGATTTTGAGCGTCCCCTGAACAAGCGGGGCCGCGATGCGTCGAAGGTGATGGGGAGCTACATTCTTGAAAATGCCGAAACGCCGGCGTTAATCCTTTGTTCCGGCGCTCGACGTGCGCGGGAAACGCTGGAGTTTTCAGGGTTGGCGGAGCAGGAGGGTGTTTCGGTTTTGATCGAAGACGGCCTCTATCTGGCGCCAACGGAGCAATTGGCCGACCGGATTTCAGAGGTCGCTGATAAAATCGATTCCGTACTGATGATCGGCCACAATCCGGGCATGGGGGAATTTGCGCAATATTTAGGGGCATTGGGAGAACCAAGCGATATCCAAAGACTTCAAGGAAATTTTCCAACCTGCGCCCTCGCCGTGTTCCAGATGGACATCACAACCTGGTCCACACTTCCCGGCCCGCATATAAGAATGATTTCACTCGTTTTTCCTCGTGAACTCGGCGACATTTCGGCTTGAGATAGTAGGTGGGATCTTGGCATTAGGCCGTTTATGACGCTCACGCTTTTTCCCATTGACCAGCATCAAGGAATAGGAGCCCAGGTTCTATTACGCTCTCCCTATAAACAAATAGCGCCTCAACAATCATCGTCTCAACAAATAAGGTTTCGCCTATTCGCCGGAAGGCGGGATTGGCGCGCGATCGACATGCGGGCGGCTCTTCGCTGCTGGAGACCGTCAATCGGCGTTTATACATCCCGGAAGAGTTTATAAGCGCTCCCATTTCCCGCCTTGACTGTGTTGGGGCTAATCGCCAGTTAAAAAGATAACAATAACAATAATTGCTCACTCTTTTGAGGGAGTTGAGCATCTGCCACTCTCCCCTTGTGGCGACCTGGCTCCCGTTGCCCACACAGCAGGGGCCATTTTTTTGCCCCCAATCTGGGCGCCCATCTGCTGAATCCGCTAGCGTGTCGGGTTTTTGGGAATCGGCGTCACTCTGCCGCTTCGGCGAATGCTGCCTTTACCTCATTTTCATAGGCTAAAAGTTTTTGGGTGCTTGGCCGGTCCGTCATGCGTTCGAAATGAGCCATACAATTGGTGAATTCCGAAAGGTCAAAGCCCAATTGCGTCGCGCGGCGGCAGCACCAAAAGAAATGCGCGTCAGGAGACATAAAATGATCGAAAAAATACTCCCGGCCACTCAGCATTTCGTCGGCGATACCAAAACATTCGGTGAGGTTCTTGCTCGCCAGCCTGATGACACTTTCCTCGGCATCCGGCACATCACAAACCCGGGCCGGATTATTAATCCGGCTCAGATAGGGGTGAATACCCGAAGAGCACCAAGAGTGTAGTGAGATCGCTTTCAACTCTTCCCACGGGTCGGTGGGCATTAATTTTGCTTCCGGAAAGGTGCGGGCAATCCAGGTTTGGATGGCCGTGCTTTCCGTGAGTGTTACGCCATCGACCACAAGCAGCGGCACTTTATGCTTGGGGTTGAGCGTCACATATTCCGCCGACCTTTGCTCTTGCTTTCGGTAGTTGAGCGGCCGTGCTTCGAACGTGGCATTTGCCTCGGTCAAACTAATGTACGGCGCTATCGCGCAAGTATTGGGAGCGTAGTAAAGAAGAATTTCCATTGGCCAGCCTATTGAGAAAAAATTGTTGAACCTAAGTATTATAGAGAAAAGTGGTTGTTGGGATTGTTGGTGACAAGGGTAACGCTCCCCTCATCGACCTTCCACGAAATTATGTCGAACGCCCGAAAGTTTTATTGCTTCTTTGTGTCGGCATTGGCGATGACACGCGCCGCCTTATTATTGAAGATCCCTATGCGCTTCCATTAGGCAATCACCTGCGAGGGTCAATGTTTTCGGATATGAGAACTTCGCGCCAGAACGATGCTGACCCCATAGCCCGCGACGATGGCGAGCATCGGATTGAACGGTACTCTAAAGCGGGGATCGCCGACGAAGAGCAAAACCATAAAGAGGAAATAGCCAACCGTGACAACCGCGGACAGCAGCAGACCTTGAGTCGGGGGCGGCAGTCTGCGGTAGAAAAGCACACCGGCGACGAACGCGATAAAAAGTAGAATTTCGTGAACAAGCACCGCTAAAATTATCGGCAAATAGCCAACGGGGCGGCGGGCAAGTTCTGTCCAAAGTTGCTCAAAACCGCCGGAAAGAAGGATTCCCTCGAGGGGGACCATATCCTTATAGGTTCCGGGAAAGTAAAACTGAAGATACCATTGGGCTGGACTGAAAAGGGGCCGTCCGACGGACAGTAGCGCCTCACGGATAAATGCGATGGGATTTTCGGCAAAATAGGAAATGTAGGCCTGCAGCGGGGAGGCTGAGCTGGAAATTTGCTGGGTAATAATTTTCATTGCCTCGTCCAAACCCACGCCGTTAATCGCGGCTGCCATGTACTGTGCCCGCAGAAGGAGGATGACGCCTTCCTGTTGGGTAAAGAATATCTGGCCGGTTTCCGCAAAGTTCCGGACATACCATCCGCCGACGATGAGACACCAGGGAACCATCAGGACCAGGAGGCGTTTTATGGTTTCCCGGCGATCATGGACCCGAAAGTAATAGTGGAGGGCGACGATCGGTCCCAAGGCATAGATCAGATAGAGACTGGCCGGCCGTATCATGGTTGCAACGGCGAGAGAGGTTCCGGCCAGAAGGATCACGAATAGACCCCCTCGCGC
>JAQCKY010000014.1 GCA_027592155.1 Pseudomonadota bacterium | reverse complement strand
CCATCGGCGGCGTGATCGACCGGCTGGAACAGAAAGGCTACATCTCCCGTCATGTCAGCAAGCACGATCGCCGCGCCCGAGAGGTACGGCTGACGAAAAAGGGCACGCGGGTGTATGACCAAATTTTGCCGATCGTGACGGCGTTTCAGGATGACATTTTGCCGGGACTCAATCGCACGGAACGTACCCGGTTTCTGGAGCTCGCCGGCAAGGCGATCGCGACCCTATCCGATGAGACGCTACCCGAACGCACTTGAACGGAAATATCCGGCGCCTATCTTCCTCCGTCCGCATTTTATCTTGGGCCGTAGTCGCCTATATTGCCGATTATGACAGACATCGTTGTGGCGGCATTTTATCATTTTACGCACTTTGAAGATCCGGCGGCATTGCGGAAACCGTTGCTGGATCAGCTCTCGGCGCATGGCCTGAAGGGAACAGTCCTGCTGGCCCCTGAGGGCCTCAATGGAACGCTTGCGGGGTCCCGCAAGGGCATCGATTGCGCGTTAAAGGTTTTGCGTGCGTTACCAAACTCTACGCTGATGGAGCATAAAGAATCCCACGCCGAGAGCATGCCGTTCCGACGCCTGAAAGTCCGCCTAAAGGAGGAGATCGTGGCGATGCGGGTGCCCGGGGTCGATCCGGCAGCACGGGTCGGCACCTATGTTGCGCCCGAAGATTGGAATGACCTTCTTGCGGATCCGGGTACAATCGTCATCGATGCCCGAAACGACTTCGAAGTCGAGATCGGCACCTTCGAGGGCGCCATCAACCCAAGAACAACGAGTTTCAGCGACCTGCCGCAGTGGCTCAAGAAACATCGCGCTGAATTGGAAGATAAGAAAGTTGCGATGTTCTGCACCGGCGGTATCCGCTGCGAGAAGGCAACGTCATACCTGAAAGAGCAGGGTATCGAGGACGTTTTCCACCTGAAAGGCGGCATCTTGCGGTATCTGGAGAATATCCCCGAGGCCGAAAGCCGTTGGCGCGGCGAGTGTTTCGTCTTCGATAACCGAGTATCGGTGAAGCATGATCTGGAACTTGGCGACTATGAATTGTGCCACGCATGCCGATCGCCGGTGAGCGTCGCCGGGCGCGCGTCCGCCAATTTTGTCGTCGGCGTGTCTTGTGACCGTTGCATCGGCCAGCGCACCGAAAAACAGCGCGCACGCTATGCCGCCAGGCGGGCTCAGAGCAAGCTGGCGGAGGGACGCGGCGAGGTGCATGTCGGCAGGACTTATGAGGCCGCGAAGAAATCAAACGACGTTGAGGGGTGAGATGAGCAGCATGCCAACCCCCCTGCCCATTTTGTATTCTTTTCGGCGGTGTCCCTATGCCATGCGGGCGCGCCTGGCGATTGCGGCGAGCGGCCAGACCTGCGCCTTACGCGAGGTTGTCTTGCGAAACAAGCCGCCTGAAATGATTGCGGTTTCGCCGAAAGGTACCGTGCCGGTCATGGTCATGCCGGATGCCCGGGTCATTGAGGAAAGCCTGGAGATCATGTACTGGGCGCTCGACCGGAGCGATCCGGAAGGATGGCTGGCACCTCTGAAGAATGACCGCAATGAGATTGATGCGCTGATTGCCGAAAACGACGGACCATTTAAGAACGACCTGGATCGTTATAAATATCCGACGCGTTACGAGAATTCCGAACTGCTCTATCATCGTCGCCAGGGGGCTGCGTTTCTGGAGAAACTGAACGCGCGCCTCTTGAAAACCGATTACCTGAGCGGCGATAATTTTACCTTCGCCGATGCCGCGATCTCGCCTTTCGTTCGGCAGTTTGCCAACACTGACCGCGGGTGGTTCGACGCCCTCGACCTGTCCGGTGTCCAACGTTGGTTACAAAGCATTCTTGAGTCGGATCGCTTTTTAGCGGTGATGAAGAAATATCCCGCCTGGGAAACCGGCATGGACGAACCTGCATTTCCGTCTTCCTGAATCGGCCTTTGATTTAGTGACGGCAGTGTCAGTCCAATAGAACCCCTCTCTAGGCGCCTATCCATATATCCGTTTGTTGTAGAGCTTCCGTTTCAGAATTGCCGGGCGGAGCAAAATTTATGCCGATGACCTTTCCTGTCGGCAATCCCGTTTGAGGGGATGACCTCAACGGTTGACGGCGGTCAATGCAGATATCTGTTAATAACGGTTATCAAGGGGACCAAAAGCGCGTCTTAACCGCGGGCCCTTCTTTTCACGAACCAACATTGAGCACCCACATTATGAGTATGAATCTGACGTTCTGCGGCGCGGCGGCGACGGTTACCGGGTCGGCCTATTGGTTCGCTCATCCCGAAGGTCAATTCCTTGTCGATTGCGGGCTCTTTCAAGGGACCAAAACGGTCAAGGAACTGAATTACGGCGATTTTCCCTTCGACCCGACAAAGATCGATTTCGTCCTGTTAACCCATGCCCATATCGACCATTCCGGCTTGATCCCCAAACTCGTGAAACAGGGGTTCGCAGGCCCGATTTACGCGACCGAAGCGACCCGGGACCTGCTGAGTTATATGTTGCCGGACAGCGCCTATATTCAGGAGACAGAAGTGGACCGGCTCAATCGGCGGAACCGGCAACGAGGAAGGCCGACGGTCGAGCCAATATACACACGTCATGATGTCGAACGCAGCTTGAGCCAATTCAGAACGGTCGAATACGACGCCTGGATAGAGGTCGTCGACGGCATCAAGGTTCGATTTTGGAACGCGGGCCACCATCCCGTCCTCAAGGTCATCAAGCGCGGCAATGATGGAGTCGGGCGCCGCCAGGTCTGTGCACAACGCCCTTACGTCCCCTTCCCCGAGCCGCACGCAACCTGGGCCTTGGCGCTTAACTACAAACTTCATATCGAAGAAACCGGCCTCACCACCTCTCCCGACTATCCGCACATTTTCTTGCGCATGCCGATTTGCCAGGTTGGACATAACCAAGCGCTTTGGGCGCCCAATCTTAAAATAGCAGAATGCTATGACTACGAGGCAGAGCTGGCGATTGTTATCGGAACGCCAGGGCGCCACATCAAAAAAGAAAATGCCCTTAGCCACGTCGCCGGATACTCCTGTTACAACGAAGGGTCCGTGCGTGAATATCAGGGCCAGAACCGCCAGTTCGGTCTCGGCAAGAATTTCGAACGCTCGGGCAGCTTCGGCCCCTGGCTGGTAACGCCGGATGAGTTCGGCGACCCGGCGGATCACACGGTCACCTTTCGGCTAAACGGAATCGAACGCCAAAAAGCTAAGGTCGACGGTATGTTGTTCGATTGCGCCCATCTGATCTCCTACCTCTCCGAAGGCTACACGCTTCAACCCGGCGACGTTATCGTCACCGGCTCACCCGGTGCGCTGCCCCTTCAGCCCGGTGAGAAGCCGGAGAAGCCGATGGGTCCGGTCGTGGTCGATGGCCAGCTTCATATGCGGGCAGGCGATTTGAGCGAAGTGGAAATCGACGGGATCGGCATTCTGTCTAATCCGGTCATCGAAGACCCAACACCTCTACCCTAGGACGAGTGATATTCCGGGCGCCCCGTGTAGGCGTCCGGACGGGCCTGCTCGCGGAGTTCGTCCATGTTGGCCCGGTCCCGCTCAAATTGACGGAATGCCGCGAATTTTGCCGACACATACTGTTTGGGCCAATGATGAGGCTCATAGCCGTAATAGGCCGCCGCCTGCTGAGTGAAATTGGGATTGTAGAGATGGGTCCGCGCCAAGGCGACGAGGTCTGCCCGTCCCGCGGCCACGATGGTATTGACCTGGTCCCAATCGAAAATATTTCCGGCAACCAGCGTCGGGATATCGGCCTCAATACGGACCTGTTCGGAAAACGGTGTCTGAAACATCCGCCCGTAAACCGGCTGCTCCTCGGAAGAGGTTTGCCCCGTCGAAACATTAACAAGATCGCACCCGTGTTCCTTGAACGCCTGGGCGATCGGAACCGCCTCGTCCCCCTTGTTGCCGTCGGGTAGCCAGTCATGGGCCGAGAGCCGGATCGACATCGGGCGCTCCGCCGGCCAAACGGCACGGCAGGCGTCGAATACTTCCAATGGATAGCGCAGCATATTCTCTATGCTGCCGCCATATTCGTCGGTTCGCTTGTTGGTCGCGGGAGAGAGGAACCCGCCGAGCAAATAGCCGTGGGCGCAGTGGAGTTCCAGCATATCGAACCCGGCGCGGGCCGCCCGCTCGGTCGCACGCACCAAGGAATCGCGGACTTCGTCCATTTCAGCGCGGGTAATTTCCTTCGGGACCGCTGAGTTCGGCAAATAGGGCAATGGCGAGGCTGCGACGATCTCCCAAGCCCCCTCCTCCAGCGGCTGATCGATTCCCTCCCAGGCCACCTTGGTCGCGCCTTTGCGGCCGGCATGCCCGATCTGGATGCAAAGCTTGGCGAGAGAGTTTTCATGACTGGAATCGACCGTACGCTTCCAGGCCGCTTCCTGTTCGTCGCTCCAAATACCCGCGCAACCCGGAGTGATACGCGCCTCCGGCGAGGGGCAAACCATCTCGGTATAGACCAACCCGGCACCGCCCATGGCGCGGGCGGTCAAGTGGACGTAATGCCATTCGGTCGGTACGCCGTCTTCGGCGCAATATTGGCACATCGGGGAAACCACGACCCGGTTATCCAATTCCATTTCGCGTAACTTGAAGGGCGCAAACATCGGCGGCGCGGGGTCTGCGCCGGGGACGGTCGCCGCCGTAAACCATCGATCCGTTTCATCGACGAAAGCGGGATCGCGGAGCCTCAGATTATCATAAGTAATCGCCTTGGACCGGGACATCAGGCTGAAGGCAAACTGCTGAGGATCCATATCCCAAAAGCGGTCGACATGTTCAAACCAGGAAAGCGAGACCTCCGCCGCATGCTGAATCCGCCCCACATCGTCCCGGCGGTTCACGTCGTAAGCGGCAAGAGCTTCGCGGACGTTATCCGTCTTCTTGAATTCATCGAACAAGCCAATCGCGTCTTCCATCGCGAGCTTGGTCCCGGAGCCAATCGAGAAATGGGCGGTATGGGCGGCATCGCCCATTATGACCATATTGTCGTGGACCCAGCCGTCACAGCGGATGGTGGGGAAATTTCGCCACATAGACCGATTGGTGATCAGCGGATGACCATCGAGGATGTCGGCATAGAGCTCTTTGCAATAAGCCACGGTATCGCTTTCCTGGGCATTTTCCATCCCCGCTTTCTTCCAGGACTCCTCCGTCGTCTCGACAATCCAGGTGCTGTTATCGCTGTCATATTGATAGGCATGGAGGTTCCAAATCCCGGCGTCATTTTCGCGAAAATCGAAGGTGAAGGCGGGTAGCGGTTTGGTACTGCCGAGCCAGACGAACTTGTTCGGCCGCCAGTCATAGCTCGGCTTGAACGAGTCCTTAAACTCCTCCCGCATCCAACTGTTGATGCCGTTGCAGGCGAGGATAAGATCCGCGCCCCGCAACTGATCCAGAGACGAAATCTCGGTCTCGAATTTCATCTCGATGCCCAGCCCCCGGCAGCGCTCCTGTAACAACAAAAGCAACTTCTTGCGGGACATGCCGCAGAAATCGTTGCCGCCGACGGTGAAGGAGTTGCCCTTGAAATGGATATCGATGTCATCCCAATAGGCAAAATTGTTGCAGATCATCTCATAAGACGTGGCGTCATAATCGCGAAAATGGCCGAGGGTGGTCGCGGAAAATACGACGCCGAACCCGAAAGTGTCGTCCGGCCGGTTCTGCTCATAGATGGTGATGTCGTGGGACGGATCGTGCTGCTTCATCAACAGAGAGAAATAGAGCCCTGCCGGGCCGGCACCAACAACATCGATCTTCATCCTTGCACGCTCCTTTTATGATCATTTGATAACATCGTCTCATAGCATATTCGGGTTGGCGATTCATAATATTGATACCCCTATTTAACACTGGCAATCGGGCGTGCGCACACCGCCGGGATGCCCCATACTGTTGAAATCTATTCACGATATCCGTTCGGAGATGAAGCCGTGCCAGAAGGAAATATTGAAAGTTTACTATCCGCGTTGGAACCGAATTTGGGCTCCGGCGCCATCCTTACCGACGCCGTCGACACGGCGAAATATCTGACGGACTGGCCCGGCAAAAACACCGGGCGCGCCGCGGCCGTCCTCCGGCCCTCCAGCACGGCCGAAGTTTCAACGATCCTCGCGCGGGCGAATGCGGCCAAGACGCCGGTCATCCCCCTTGGCGGAAATACCGGCCTTGCCGGCGGCGGTATGCCCGATAATAGCGGCGATACGATCATGCTTTCTCTCGAACGCATGAAGACCGTCCGGAACCTGATCCCGGCGGCCATGACCATGACGGTGGAAGCGGGCTGTATCCTGTCCGAACTCCACGATCTTGTCGAACCGCAAGGTCTGTTTTTCCCGCTTAACCTGGGTGCGAAAGGCAGTTGCACCATCGGCGGCAACCTGGCGACTAACGCGGGCGGTGTGAACGTCGTCCGCTACGGCAATACCCGGGAATTGTGCTTGGGTCTAGAGGTCGTGCTGCCCGACGGCCGGATTATGGACGAGCTCTCAGGCCTCAGAAAGAACAATACCGGTTACGATCTCCGCAATCTATTCATCGGCGCCGAAGGCACCTTGGGCGTCATCACGGCCGCAACCTTAAAGCTTTTCCACCTGCCCAAAGCGCGGGCAACAGCGTTTGCCGCCGTTCCCGACATTGCCAGCGCGCTCGACCTGTTGAACCGCATCCAAGCCGAGACCGGCGGCGCGGTTGAAGCCTTCGAGATGATGCCCGATGTGATGATGCATCTGCTCGCGCAACATCTGCCGGAATTGAAACAGCCCTTTGCGGAGGCGCCGCCACTTTCAGTTCTTATCGAGATTGCGGCGACCTCCGATGCCGAGGCGGAAACCGGCGAAGACGGCAGCATTCCGGTCGTCAGCAAACTCGAAGCTCTTCTGGGCGAAGGTTTTGAAAGCGGTATGGTCGAGGACGCCGTGCTCGCGACCTCGGAAGCGCAACGCGGCGAAATGTGGAAGCTCCGGGAATCGACTCTGGAAGCCGTCACCAATGCCGGCCCTCGTATCGGTTTCGACATCTCATTGCCGCTGGATCAGGTCCACGAGTTCGTCGCCCGGACCCGGTCTACCGTCGAGGCGATAATTCCGGGTTTCAAGATGTGCGCCATGGGGCATCTTGGCGACGGTAACCTGCACTACTCGCTGTTCCCACCCGAAGGGTCTGAAACCAAATTTATCGAACAGACCAGGTCTATTAAGACGGCCGTCCTGGATAATGTTTCTGAGTACAGAGGTTCTTTCAGTGCCGAGCATGGGATCGGCACGCAAAAACTATCGGAAATGGCGCGCTATAAGGACCCGGTTGCTCTCGCCGTCATGCGTCAAGTAAAAGCCGCGCTCGACCCCAACAACATTATGAACCCGGGTAAAGTTATCCCCGAATAACGGCCAAAAACCGGACGAAATACTAAGTCCGGTAACCGGGATCGAGCGACTCGGCGAGCCGGCGGTACATCTTCCATTCAAGCTCCCCGCTGGGCTTATTGCCGGGGCGGCGCAAACGGATTTGGTCCTGGGTATGCTCGCAAATTTCCTGCGGCAGGTGACGGATTTCCGCCCCCGTCGCCATCAGCCGGGTCTGTGTATCGCAAGCCTTGGCCAGGTTATGCATATTGGAGAAAGCCTCGCCAATCGTCCGGCCGACAGTCAGCAACCCATGGTTCCACATGATCATCATCATGTTGTCGCCGAGATCGTTGACGATGTCGGGACCTTCCTCGGCCTCCTGCGCCAATCCTTGGAAATCGTGATAGGAAACACGGCCATAAAGCATGGCGGATCCCTGATCGATGTAATAGAGGCCGTCCTTGGTCGCGGAAATCACGATCCCCGATTGGGGATGAATATGCATAACGCATTTGAGGTCGGGCCGCAGTTCCATGATGGCGCCGTGAAAATTCCGTCCCGCGGGCGCCAGGCGCAGCTCGCTCTCGCTCAAATCATTGCCGTTGAAATCCGACTTGATCAGGCTCGACGCGGTGACCTCGTGCCAGCCCAACCCTTGCGGGTTCATGACAAAATGTTCGGGCTCATCCGGCCCCCGAGCCGACAAATGGTTGTGGATCGTATCGTTCCAGCCAAAGTGGTAGGCCACCCGGAAGGCGGCGGCGAGGTTGACCCGGGTTTCCCATTCCGCCTCACTTACCTTGTCTTGCAGCGATGGCGGACTGAACTCTGGAATTAAACTATCTGGCATTGCGAACTCCCGTTAACGGACGCAAACGATGGGCTGTTTCCCCCGCTTTCGTCAAGCCGTAGATGGCCTGATCCCACTATCCGGTCTTGCGCGGCCCCAAGAGCTATGTCCAAATAGTGGCCACTGATAATGAACCGGCGACGCGCCAATAAGGAGAGCAGATATGAGATTTTGCCGCTTTAATGACAATCGAATTGGCGTCGTCCGCGATGACGGTATTCATGACGTAACGGCAATCATCGACGAGCTGCCCACGGTCAAATATCCCTATCCTCTGGGCGACCAATTGATCACCAATCTGGATCGGCTGCGGCCGAAAATGGAAGCCCTCGCGGATGCCGCGTCACCGATCGATCCTGCCGGCGTTAAATTTTTAAGCCCGGTCGCTAATCCCTCAAAGATCATGGGAACGCCTGCCAATTATCAGGCCCATCGCGACGAAGCGGAGGCGGACTCCGAAATTTCGCAAGCCGGCTACGCGGGAAAGAAGATTGAGGATCAGGGGATATTTCTGAAATCCTGCAGCGCGTTGATCGGCCCCTCGGAAGGCGTCGCGGTACGCTTTCCGGACCGGCGAACGGATCATGAGGCCGAGCTCGGCGTTATCATCGGCAAACCCGGTTCGGACATCGCGGAAGCCGACGTCTTCGATCACATCGCCGGTTACGCCCTCGCCCTGGATATGGTGGTGCGCGGTCCGGAAGACCGGAGTTTTCGAAAATCCGTCGATACCTATGCGGTGCTGGGGCCTTGGGTGGTGACCAGCGATGAAGTTCCCGATCCGGGTAATCTTGACTTCGTGCTCAAGGTGAACGGAGAGGTGCGGCAAAAATCAAATACCAGCCTGATGATCCTCGATATCGTGCGTCAGGTATCCTGGGCATCGACATTTTATACATTGAACCCCGGCGATATCTTGATGTCGGGCACCTGTGAAGGTGTGTCCCGGGTTGAACCCGGCGACGTGATGGACTTTGAATTTCAGGGCCTTGGCCGAATGGAGATACCGATACGCGCGCATAAGACCTGAGCCTCCCTGAACAAAGAATGCGACGCGCGCATCGAAATCTATATATTGGATGATCGGTCGACCAGCGGCCGGTGGACTTGCTGCATTTTGGGACTTAATTGAAATTAGGAGCGAGCACTATCTCCGAGGATTCCATTATTCCCGAGGGGCTCCTTCGCGATGGACCAGAGGGGCCCGATACTGACGGCCTTCGGCTGGAAGATTTTTTCAGTTACCGCCTGCTCGCGCTTGCCCGTCTCGTTGACCGACAGGCAAAGCGCTCCTACGCGGAGAACTTTGGACTCTCGCTCGCGGAATGGCGAATTTTGGCGATTCTCGCTCTGTCCGGCGAGACGACCGTCAATGATCTCGCGGCCCGGCTCGGTTATGACAAATCACAGATCAGCCGAGCCGTAGGCTCACTGGTTGAGCGCGGCGCGCTTCAACGCTCGGCGAATAAAGCCGATCAGCGCAGTTCCATCCTTCGACTGAGTGCGGAGGGGCTCGCCCTGTATGAGGCAGCACTGCCGCTCGGACGGGAGCGTCAAAAGGAACTCTTGGGTCCCTTAACACCTGAGCAGCGGCACCAACTCTATGAAATCATCGCTCAAATTTCCGCGAACTTACGGGCGAGCGAAGGGATCGACGCGGAGTCATCCTCCCCGGCATCGAACGCCGTTTGACGCGGGAGACCACCCTACCAATTGCCACGCAGCGATCGAGGCGGCTGCCCCGCCGCCTTAATCGAGGCGTAGCGCTCTCGAAGGCCATCCATGCTCACGGTGACCCGGGTTTTCCGGTTACGCAGCCATTCAAAAAGCCGGTCTTTATGCTCGGCCTCGACGGCCTCGTAACCCGCTTGCCCGCCCAAATCATTCAGCTCAGAGGGATCGGCGTTCATGTCGAACAGCTGAGCCCTAAATCCTTCGAACCAGACATATTTCCAGTCTCGGGTCCGAGCCATATAAGCCCGCGCTTTATCCGGCGCGACGTCGAGTTCGACACCGACGCTTCGAAATGAGTAGTCGAGCTCTGAAAAGGCCGCGTCCCGCCAGTTGGGGTTGTCATCCCCACGGGTCAGGGACAACAGAGATTGGCCTTCGAGACGTTCATCGAAATGCGGCCCACCCAGGACGTCGAGGAAGGTCGGGATGACATCGACGGATTCGACGAAATGATCGTCGGTGGTCCCGCGGGTTCCATCGGCCTTGGCGTCGGGGTCATAGAGAATGAAAGGGATCAGGGCCGACGCATCGTGGAGCAGCTCCTTTTCGCCCATCCAATGGTCGCCGAGATAATCGCCATGATCGCTGGTGAAGATCACCATGGTGTCGTCCCAGCCGCCGCGCTCTTCCAGAAATGCCCATAAGCGGCCGAGGTGATCGTCGATCTGCTTGATTAGGCCCATATAGGTCGGCACCACCGTTTGGATCGTCTCGTCATGCTGGAAGACCTGGCTGTCCGGTTGGTTCATGAAAGCCGCAAAGACCGGGTGAGGATTTTCGCGTTCTCGTGTGTCTCGATTGACGGGCTGCAATTGATCGACACTGAACATATTGTGGTACGGCGGCGGCGCCATATAAGGCCAGTGGGGTTTGATGTAGCTGAGATGCAGGCACCAGGGCTGATCACCGCACTCCTCGATGAACTCCATGGCGCGGTTGGTCATATAAGGCGTTTCAGAATGCTCCTCGGCGACCCGGGCCGGCAGATTGCTATAGCGCATCTTCCAGCCGGAAAGCACCTCGCCGTTCGGCCCTTCGGCGGAATTGGCATAGTCGTGCCAGGGGTTTTCGCCGGGATAACCGAGCGCGTTCAGATATTTGTTATAGCGGAGGTTGGGATCCAACAGAGCCGGCGGCCACATGCCGTCGTCGCGCTCATAGGGCTCGAACCCGCACTCGCTGACCAAGACGCCCAGTTCGGACACCGGATTAACCTCAAGTCTCTGCATCCCCTCGCGGTCCGCGATCATGTGGGTTTTGCCGACCAACGCGACACGGTAACCGTGGGGGCGAAGGTAATCTCCCATCGTCCACTCACCGACGGGGAGGGCCACGCCGTTCCAGGTCGCGCCGTGAGTGAACATATAGCGCCCGGTATAGAACGACATCCGGGACGGCCCACACAACGGCGACTGGCTGTAAGCTTGCGTAAATCGCACACCCCGGGCCGCCAACGCATCGATGTTCGGCGTCTGTAACGTCGGGTGGTCGGCGCAGGATAAATAGTCCCAGCGCAGTTGATCGCACATGATGAAGAGAAAGTTGCGGGCGGCTGCCATCGGATGCGCGACTAACCTTTGACGACGCGGTTGGTGAGCGTGCCCAGCACATCCGCGGTGATCGACACCTCATCGCCGTCTTGCAGAAACACCGCCGGTGTCCGGGCAAAGCCAACCCCCGCCGGTGAACCGGTTGAGACGACATCGCCCGGCTCAAACGAAAACCATGTCGAAAAATACGAGATGATCTGCGCCATGTTGAAAATCATGTCACTGGTGTTTCCGTCTTGCATGAGGTTGCCATTCACCCGGGTTGAAAAATTGACGTCATAGGGGTCGGGGATCTCATCCTTGGTGACGAAACACGGCCCCATGGGACAAAAGGTCGGAAACTGTTTCGCAAAGGTCGGCAAGGTGAAGTCGATCGAACCATCGGGGCGGTTTGCGTCTTTGTTCCATCCCCGCTGGGACACGTCGTTGATCATGGTATAACCGATAATTCGGTCCTCGACCTCTTCTTCGCGGATGGCGTGGCAGGATCGCCCGATAACAAAGGAAAATTCGGCCTCCCAATCGACCTCATCCGGTGCATGGGGCGGGAGGATGATATTGGCGCCGCTTCCGATGATCGCATTGTTGTTCTTGATAAAACCCACCGGCTCTTTCGGCTCGCCGATTTTGATGCCGAGCTTTGCTTCGACCTCGGCGAGATGACTGCGGTAATTGCCACCGGTGGAAAACACCAACCCGGGATTTGGAAAAGGCGCTTTTAGAACGGCATAGCCGTAAGCGATCAACTCACCCCGATCCCGGTGATTATCGAGGGCTTCGCCCGCCGCGCTGACCGCATCGGAAATTTTCGCCAGATTGTCCTCGCCGGCCCGGATGACGTCACCGACCGAGCGATGGTTGCTGCCGTCGATGCAGCTTAATGGCAGAATCCAGTCCCCCAGTATCGCCGCAGCTTGATCGCCCTTCTCCGTCGATGCCGTTACCAATTTCATAATCGTCCCCTAGAGGCATGCAAATACCGCATACCTGGACTCAGTTATTATCAGTAGCGCTTTGCGTTGCAAAAACTATGTTACGCACATGGAAATAGACCGCAGAATAAAGGATAAGGTCATGAAAGATAAAGCATTTACTCATGCGAACGACGACGCACCTTCGCAGAACGGCAGTTTAAACTACGATGAGCGATGGAAAATTGTACAAGCAGCGCGCCGGGAGCAGTCTGAAGTTTTCGCTGCTCTTGTCGGACAAGGAACCCGGAACGTTGTCCGGTTCTTGAACCGAATCATTGTCGCACCGCTTGCCGACATCGCCCGCTACGCTCGCGAAGCGGCACTTCTCGCCCGCCTCAGCGACCACGAGTTAGCCGACATTGGCCTCAGCCGGTTTGCTGTAACCGGGCAGATTTTCAGCACCGGAGATAATCGCGCCATCGCCAATGCACATGCTTACAAGCAGACCAACAATACCGGCGCTCGCGCCGAAACGGTGAAACACGATCTCGCCGCTTAACATACCGGTTCGGCCGGGCCCCTATTTGGAGCCCGGCCGCCGTCCTTCCAGCCTCTAATTGAACGCCGCCCTTGACGGCACCCTGCAG
>JAQCKY010000013.1 GCA_027592155.1 Pseudomonadota bacterium | reverse complement strand
TGAAAAACGCCGGTGGAAATTTCACCGGCGTTTTTTTTATTTCTTATTACTGCCCGGCGAAGCCGGTACAATCAGAGCTAATTGCCCGCCCACTCCAGTGCGGCGGCGCGGTCCTCAAGCGAAAATTGCCTCACATCCGCTTGCATAATCCGATCGGCGACCTTTGCTGAGAGCCCTTCCAGCTGCCCGTCACCGACGATCGCAATCTTTTTGATGTCGCCCCAATGTTTGATACCGAAGGCGGTTTTATCGTAAGCCGCCTGCCACTCCCATCCCTCGAAATGTTCCAGGTCAGCCAGCAGGCTAATACCCGAATCGCCGGCAAGAACCGCCTCGAACGTCGGCAGGATATTTTTGAAATCTTCGTCGGATATCTTGCCGATGGCCTTAAAGGCAACGAGGTTTCCTGACGATTCCGGTAAAAGCTGGAGCATCGTGATCGGCCGCCTTGATGAGGTTAGATATGCAGAGCGCGGCCGGCAACGGCGAGGGCCGCCTCTTTGACCACCTCAGGCAATCCCGGATGACCATGGCAAGTGCGGGCAATATCCTCCGCCGAGCCGCCAAACTCCATTGCGACAACGCACTCCTGGATAAGATCGCCGGCAGCCGGTCCAAGGATATGTACCCCCAGCACTCGATCCGTCGTGGCGTCAGCCAGTATCTTAACAAACCCCTCAACGTCTCCCATGGCCCGCGCGCGCGCATTCGCCGTAAAAGGAAACTTACCGATGTTGTATTCGATGCCGGCCTCTTTTAGCTGCTCTTCCGTCTTGCCCACGCTGGCAACTTCCGGCCAGGTATAGACGATGCCGGGGATCGCATCATAATCGATGTGACCCGACTGACCCGCCACTATTTCGGCAAGGACAACGCCCTCATCCTCGGCCTTATGGGCCAGCATGGCACCGCCGATGACGTCGCCGATGGCATAAACCCCCTCGACCGAGGTCTGAAACTTGTCGTTAACCGTGACGAAACCGCGCTCATCCCTTTCAACCCCGATTTCATCAAGTCCGAGACCATCGGTGTAGGGTTTGCGGCCAATCGCCACCAGAACGACGTCCGCTTTCATTTCCTCGACATCACCGCTCTTGACCGATTCGACCGTCAACGTCACACCGGTTTTTGCCTTTTTGGCCCCCGTCACCTTACGAGACATTTCAAAGTTCATCCCCTGACGGCGGAGCGTTCGCTGGGTATGCTTAGACAGCTCAGCGTCCATGCCGGGTAGGATATGATCGAGAAACTCGACAACCGTCACCTCCGCGCCCAGACGGCGCCAGACAGAGCCCATTTCAAGACCGATCACGCCGGCCCCGATCACGATCAAACTCTTGGGCACCTTGGGAAGTGCGAGCGCGCCCGTGGACGAGACGATCTGTTTTTCGTCAATATCAACCCCGGGCAAAGGTGCCACGTCCGAGCCGGTCGCAATTACAATATGCTTGGCCTTGAGGACTTCCTTCTTTCCCGTCCCGCCGGGATCGACCGTGACTTCGCCCTTGGCGGTAATAACGCCGGTGCCGAGCAAACGGGTAATCTTGTTCTTTTTCATCAGAAAATCGACGCCTTTAATCGTGTCGGCAACGACACCATCTTTGTGCGCCATCATGGCTTTGAGATCGAGCTCAACCTTGGAAGCCTTGATACCGTGATCCGCAAACCCGGTCGTCGCTTCCTCGAACAGATGCGAAGAATGAAGCAAAGCCTTTGACGGAATGCAGCCAACATTGAGGCAGGTGCCGCCCAGCGTCTTCCGCTTCTCTACCAAAGCCGTACTGAGTCCCAACTGAGCCGCCCGAATTGCCGCGACATAGCCTCCGGGGCCTGCGCCAATTACTACAAAATCGAACTCATTATCGGCCATCTTTAATCCTCGGTAAGTTGGGTATCCAGTTAATGGGTCGAAGCGCCGCCTTACATGTCCAGCATGATGCGCTGGGGATCCTCGATACATTGTTTGACGCGAACCAGGAACGATACGGCCTCACGCCCATCGACGATCCTGTGGTCATAGGATAAAGCGATATACATCATCGGGCGTACCGTAATTTCGCCGTCCACGACCACCGGCCGCTCGACAATATTGTGCATTCCAATAATACCGGACTGAGGCGCGTTCAAAATCGGGGTCGACAACATCGAGCCATAAATACCGCCGTTGGTGATGGTAAATGTACCGCCCGACATTTCATCCATGCTCAGCTTACCGTCGCGGGCCCGTTTACCAAAATCGGCGATGCTTTTTTCGATATCGGCAAAGCCCATCTGGTCGGCATCCCGTAGAACCGGTACGACGAGCCCTTGCTCGGTGCCGACCGCGACCCCGATGTCGTAATGGTTCTTATAGACAATTTCATCGCCGTCGATCTCACCATTGACCGCAGGAAACTCCCGCAACGCCGTCACGCAAGCCTTGACGAAGGGGCTCATGAAACCAAGACGCACACCGTGGGCTTTCTCAAACGTCTCGCGATAGGTGCTCCGCAAGGACATGACGGCCGACATGTCGACCTCATTGAATGTCGTCAGCATCGCCGCCGTATTCTGAGCGTCCTTTAGCCGCTGCGCGATTGTCTTGCGCAGCCGGGTCATCTTAACCCGTTCCTCGCGCGGCCCAGCCGGACGGGACGGAATTTGGACAATCGCCGCCTCTGAATCTCCTGTGACGGGGACAGCCGCCGGCGCCGAAGATGCGCCGCCGTTTTTGATATAGGCAAGCACGTCGCCCTTTGTCAGGCGCCCATCCTTACCGGTCGCGGGAATGGCGGACACATCGAGCCCCTCTTCTTCGATCATCTTTCGAACCGAGGGTGACATTGGCGCTGCGGTCGCCGGTGCAGCAGCCGCTTCAACAGGCGCAGCGGCAGGGGGTGTGTCCGCCGCGGGCGCTGCAGCTGCACTCGGCGCGGCCGTCGCCCCGGCATCAATTCGCCCCAGTAACGCACCGACTTCAACCTCGGCACCTTCCGCGGCGAGAATTTCCGACAATACGCCGGATTCTGTCGCGTTGACCTCGACGGTGACCTTATCGGTTTCAAGTTCCAGGATCGGTTCATCAACCGCAACGGCATCGCCGACCGCCTTATGCCAGGTCGCGACCGTTGCTTCGCTGATCGATTCACCCAAAGTGGGAACTTTGATTTCCGTCGCCATGACTTTGATCTCTCCGAATTAGGATTTACGCTGACGACCCTTGGCGGATGTCGCCTTCGTTGTCGCCGGACGTTTCGATGATTTAGCGGCCGCGGCCTTCTTTTTCGCCGCAGGTTTAGGCGCGGATTTCGGTGACTTCGCCTTAGCCTTCGCGGGCGTCGCCCTCGTTTTAGAGGGTGCAGCTTTCTTCGCAGCCGCGCGACGCTTGGTGGATTTCGGCGCAGCCGCATCGTCATCGGTGATACGACGGAAAGGCTGGCTCAGTTTATCCGCCGGCCAACTCAAGGCCTGATCGATAATTTGTTCCTGCTCCAAATTATGAACCCGAAGGGAGCCGGTAGCGGTTGATGCAGATGACGCCCGGCCGACATAGAGAGGCCGCTTCGCCTTCATGTTTTTTGCATCTTCCAGGATGTACTCGATGCGGCGCAACACAAAGGTCCAAGCCCCCATATTGGCGGGCTCTTCCTGACACCACACGACATCAGCATTGGGATATTGCGTAATCCAACGTGTGATAGCATCCCGAGGCCAAGGGTAAAGCTGCTCAACCCTGATAATCGCGACGTCTTTGATCTTTCGCTCTCGACGTGCTTCAAGAAGATCATAGTAGATCTTACCGGAACACAGGATGACCCGTTTCACCTTATCGTTGACGACCAGCGGATCGACCTCGTCAATAACCCGGCGGAAATAGCCGCCGGGCGCAAAGTCAGCCATCGGCGACGTAACAAGGCGATGCCGTAGCAATGACTTTGGTGACATAACAACCAAAGGCTTCCGGTAGTTACACCGAACCTGCCGCCGGAGTGCATGGAAGAAATTGGCGGGGGTCGTACAATTGACGACCTGCATATTCTCCTCGGCGCAGAGCTGTAAAAATCTCTCCAACCTAGCCGATGAATGCTCCGGCCCCTGACCTTCATATCCATGGGGCAACAAAACGACCAATCCGGACATGCGGAGCCATTTTGACTCACCCGAGGAAATAAACTGATCGAACATTACCTGGGCTGTATTGGCAAAATCGCCAAACTGGGCTTCCCAAAGCACCAGCGTATTCGGATCGGCTAGGGAATAGCCATATTCATAGCCAAGCACAGCAAACTCGGATAAGGGGCTGTCCATGACTTCAAACGCGGCCTGTTCCTTACTTATTTCACTCAACGGGTAATAACGGGCTTCGTTTTCCTGATCGACCAGCGCGGCATGACGGTGAGAAAATGTACCGCGCCCGGAATCTTGCCCGGAAAGGCGTACGCGGGTTCCTTCCATCAAAAGGCTGCCAAACGCCAGCGCCTCGCCAGTCGCCCAATCGATGTCGGTTCCCGCCTCCACCATCGTCCGGCGCGCCTCAAGTTGGCGAATAATCTTTCGGTTAACGTTGATCCCGTCAGGCACTCTTGCCAAAGAAAGACCAATCTCTTTTAGCAGATCCGCGGATACCGCCGTGTCGTAGTCGTTATATTCCTCGTCACCTTTGAGATGATCAAACCCATCCCAAACGCCTTCGAGCCAATCCGCCTTGTTCGGCTTATAGCCTGTCGCCGCTTCGAACTGATCGTCTAGGTGCTTTCGGAAATCTCCTTCGATAGCGTCTGCCTCGGCCTCGGTCAGCGTCCCGTTCGCAACCAGCTTCTCGCGATAAATCGTCCGTGTCGTCGGATGTTTTGCGATGGCCTTATACATGCGCGGTTGGGTGAACATCGGCTCGTCACCCTCGTTATGTCCATGCCGCCGGTAGCAGAACATATCGATGACCACGTCGCGTTTAAATTTCTGGCGGAATTCCATCGCCCACCTGGAAACCCGGACCACAGCCTCGGGATCGTCGCCATTCACATGAAAAATCGGCGCCTGCAGTCCCTTGGCGATGTCAGTTGGATAGGGGGTTGACCGGGAACTCGACGGATTTGTCGTAAATCCAATTTGGTTATTAACGATGACATGGATCGTCCCCCCTGTGCGGTAACCACGGAGTTGGGACAAAGCGAGAGATTCCGGGACCAGGCCTTGACCGGCAAAGGCCGCATCACCATGCATCAAAAGGCCCATGATTTTTTCCCGGGCCTCGTCATTGCGGAGCGTTTGCTTTGACCGCACCTTGCCGAGCACGACCGGATCTACAGCTTCCAGATGTGAGGGATTGGCCGTCAGCGACAAATGCATCGTTTTATCGCCGAACGCGCGATCCGCCGAGGCGCCGAGGTGGTATTTTACGTCGCCGGAACCCTGAACATCGTCCGGATGCGAAAACGTGCCCTGGAACTCGGAAAAGATCGCGACGTAAGGCTTGCCCATGGTGCGCGCGAGCACGTTCAAGCGGCCGCGATGGGGCATGCCGATAACAACTTCCTCAATTCCGAGGCGGGAGGCGATATGGAGAATTCCCTCAACCGACGGAATCATGCTTTCACCGCCATCGAGCCCAAAGCGCTTGGTGCCGGTATGCTTTACCTGCAGATAAGTCTCGAACCCTTCTGCCTCGACCAACTGCCGATAAATATCTTTCTTAATCTCGGGCGTGATATCGGACTCAAAATCGATGCCCTCTACCCGTTCCTGAATCCAAGCCCGCTCTTCAATCTCCTGAATATGCATATATTCGACACCCATCGTGTCGCAATATGCCGTTTGCACGATGTCGAGAATTTGGCGTAGCGATAATGTGTCATGACCCGCCAGGTTATCGATGAAGATCGGACGGTCGAGATCGCCTTCGGTAAATCCGTAAGTCTTATAGTCGAGATCTTTGTGATAACCGGCACCGACAAGACCCAAAGGATCGAAACTCGCGGCGAGATGACCACGTACCCGAAAAGAGCGAATGAGAATGCGCGCCCGGATGGAATCATAGGCCGCGGCACGAACTTCCTCGGCGCTGACCGGGGCACCTTTCCCGGTTTTGTCCGCTGCGGCGTGATCCTCGCCATTTGCAACACCGACCACCGATGTCCTGGATCGGGCCCAACTGGCGCCGCTATAGTCGGAAGCAGCGGTATCTCCGTCGGCGGCTAACTCCGCAAAATAATCCGACCAGCTCTCATCGACCGAAGCGGGATTCTCGAGAAACCGCTCGTAAAGCTCCGCGATGAAGGCGCCATTAGCGCCTGAGAAGATTGAATCGCTGGGTTCACCCATACTTCTTGTCGCAACGCGTAACGCCGCGCCTCTTCCTGTTAGGGCCTGACGATCCCTGAGTAGGCCCAGATTAGCCGTTCATTACTTTCGCCATCGTCGTTCCCAGCTCAGCCGGCGATTCCGTCACATTGATACCGGCGCTCCGCATGGCTTCCATTTTGTCGCCTGCGCCGCCCTTACCGCCGGCGATGATCGCGCCCGCATGGCCCATCCGGCGGCCGGGAGGCGCCGTTGCGCCGGCAATGAAGCCGACCATTGGCTTTTTGATCTTCGATGACTTGTAGAATTCCGCGGCATCTTCTTCGGCGGATCCACCGATCTCACCGATCATAACGATGCCCTCGGTCTCATCGTCATCGAGGAACAATTCAAGGCAATCGATAAAGTTGGTTCCGTTGACCGGATCGCCGCCAATCCCGATACAGGTGGTCTGACCGAGCCCCGCCGACGTCGTTTGGTCGACCGCTTCGTAGGTCAAGGTGCCGGACCGCGAGACGATACCGATTTTGCCGCGCTGATGGATGTGACCGGGCATGATGCCGATCTTGCATTCACCGGGGGTGATGACGCCTGGGCAATTGGGGCCAATCAGCCGTGTTTTGGAGTGATCCAGCACCCGCTTGACCCTAACCATGTCGAGAACCGGGATACCCTCGGTGATGCAAATCACGAGTTCGACTTCCGCGTCGATCGCTTCCAAAATGGCTTCCGCCGCGAAGGGCGGCGGGACATAGATAACGGATGCATTGGCACCCGTGGTCTCGACCGCTTCGGCAACCGTGTTAAACACAGGCAGGTCCAAATGGGACGTCCCGCCTTTACCGGGCGTGACGCCGCCAACCATCCGGGTGCCGTAGGCAATTGCCTGTTCAGAGTGGAATGTGCCCTGCGAGCCCGTAAAGCCCTGGCAGATTACTTTTGTTTCAGCGTTAACCAGAACCGCCATTAGGCCGCCTCCTTTACTTCCTTGACGACCTTCTCGGCCGCGTCAGCTAAATCCGTCGCAGACACGATCGGAAGCCCTGATTGGGCCAAAATCTTGTTCCCAAGCTCAACATTCGTACCGGCAAGCCTGACGACTAATGGCACGTTGAGCGAAACCTCCCGCGCCGCCGCAACGACGCCTTCTGCAATCACGTCACAACGCATAATGCCGCCGAAGATATTGACCAGAATACCTTCAACGTTGGAATCGGAGAGGATCAGCTTGAACGCGGTTGTGACACGTTCTTTGGTCGCACCGCCGCCGACATCCAAGAAGTTTGCCGGCTCGCCGCCATAAAGCTTGATGATATCCATCGTCGCCATCGCCAGACCGGCGCCATTGACCATGCAACCGATATTGCCGTCGAGCTTGATATAGTTGAGGTCATGGCGCTCTGCCTCCAACTCGGCGGCGTCTTGCTCGTCCTCATCGCGCATCTCTTCGACGTCTTTGTGACGGTAAAGCGCGTTATCGTCGAAGTTCATCTTGGCGTCTAGGGCGACAACCTCGCCTGCTTTGGTGACCACCAGGGGATTGATCTCGACCTGGCTCGCATCCAACTCAACGAAGGCTTTATAGACGGCCATGATGCATTTCACGGCGGACTTAACCTGATCACCTTCAAGCCCAAGCCCAAAAGCGACGCGGCGGGCGTGGAAACTCTGAATACCGACTGCGGGGTCAATGTCGAAGGTGAGAATTTTTTCCGGTGTGGCTGCAGCCACTTCTTCGATATCCATACCGCCTTCGCTGGACGCGATGATGGTCACGCGAGAGGTTTCCCGATCGACCAACAGGCTGAGATAAAGCTCCCGGTCAATGTCACAACCATCCTCGACATAAACCCGTTTGACTTCCTTGCCTTCAGCGCCCGACTGATGGGTCACCAAGGTCGCGCCGAGCATCTGATTGGCGGCGTCCTTAACATCCTCGACGGATTTGACGACCCGCACACCACCGGCATCACCGGCGGAAGCTTCCTTAAACTTGCCTTTGCCGCGGCCGCCGGCATGAATCTGGGCTTTGACCACCCAGATAGGGCCGCCCAAATCCTTGGCGACGGCTTCCGCTTCCGCAGCGGTATAGGCCACACCGCCCCGCAGGACGGCGACGCCGGCCGCGGAGAGAAGCTGTTTCGCCTGATATTCGTGGATATTCATAAGATCACCATTTTTACGGCAACCGCTGGGCTTGTAAGTTCGCCCGGCTGATTGCCCATCCTATTTTTTCGCCGGGCGTTTAGCGGGCGCCCTTTTCTTGGCCGGCTTTTTTGCCGCCGCTTTCTTAGCCTTCTCGGCCTCCATCGCGCGGAGAATCTGCTGGCTCTCGGAAACAGTCTTGCGGACCGCCCGGATCGATTTGTTGAATTCAGCCCGTTCGCTGGGGTTGAGCTTGATCTCGACAATCTTCTCAATGCCCTTGGCGCCGATAACCACCGGAACACCGACATAGAGGCCTTTGACGCC
The DNA here is from genome assembly GCA_027592155.1 of Pseudomonadota bacterium. GTDB lineage: Bacteria > Pseudomonadota > Alphaproteobacteria > Rhodospirillales > UBA2165 > JAQCKY01. The sequence continues at coordinate 4,455 of JAQCKY010000013.1, read as the reverse complement.
GTATTCTCCCTTGAGGTACGCAGCGCAAGGCAGCACACGTTTCTGATCCTTTAGATAAGCCTCAGCCATCTGGATCGCCGAACTTGCCGGCGCATAAAACGCCGAACCGGTTTTAAGCAGATTGACGATCTCGGCACCACCGTCACGGGTACGCTGAACAATATCGTCCAGCTTCTTCTGGCTCAACCATTTCATGGCCACCAAATCGGGGAGCGGGATACCGGCGACCGTGGAATAACGGGTCAGCGGCACCATGGTATCGCCATGACCACCCAGCACGAAAGCGGTAACATCCTGAACCGATACGTTCATCGCTTCGGCGAGGAAGTAGCGGAAGCGAGCCGAGTCGAGTACACCCGCCATGCCGACCACCCGATTGTAGGGAAGACCGCAAGCATCCCGCAGGACACCAACCATAACATCGAGAGGATTGGTGATGCAGATGACGAAAGCCTCGGGGCAGTTCTGCTTGATCCCCTCACCCACGGCTTGCATGACCGACGTATTGATACCGATTAAGTCGTCGCGGCTCATGCCTGGCTTGCGGGCGACACCGGCGGTGACGATAACCACATCCGCACCCTTGAGCGCGGTGTAGCGGTTGGCGCCCACCATATTGGCATCGAAGCCTTCGACCGGCGAGCTTTCAGCCAGATCGAGCGCCTTACCTTGTGGAATTCCTTGAACGATGTCGAAAAGCACCACATCACCAAGTTCCTTAAGCCCAGCAAGGTGGGCGAGTGTGCCGCCGATATTTCCAGCGCCAACAAGCGCGATTTTTGATCTGGCCATCGTCATTCCCCAGTCGTGAAAATTACAGTAGTTCGGTTAAAAATATGTGGTGTTCATGCCGCGACAGCAGCATCGCTGTGTACCGCGAAACCAATCACAGGGCAACCCTATCCGCCTAGAATCCCTTAGTTACCGGGACGTCTCCGTCCGCGGATCGGTTTTAAAAAATATCCAGCAGTGACGTAAAAATTGAAATGGTTTTTAGGATATCGCTATCGCGGTGCGGAAAGTCAATAGGCCCTAAATTTGCACCAATCATCTCAATCCCGGCGGTGTGGCACCGCCAAATAGTCCTCGGATTGCATTTCGATCAACCGGGACACGAGACGCTCGAACTCAAAGGCGCCCTCGCCTTCTGGATACAGCCCCGTAGCCGGCGCGTCCGCCGAGCAAATCAACTTCACTTTGCGTTCGTAAAGCGCGTCGATCAGCGTCACAAAACGCCGTGCTTCGTTTCGAAGTGCCGGCGGCATAAAGGGAATATTCTCCACCACCAGGGTGTGGTAACGATCGGCGATCGCCAGATAGTCGGCGGGGCCCAAGGGTTGCGAACAAAGCGCCTCGAAACTCGTCATGGCAACACCATTGGCGGCCGGCATCTCAATCGTCCTGCCCTTAACCTCGATATGTTCGATTTCCGCAGGACGCCCGTTTGCCAGTTCGGTGAAACTGGCCTCCAGCGCTTGATGAGCGCTACCGTCGGCGGGAACGTAATAGACCTGCATGCCCTTCATCCGTTCCAACCGATAATCCCGCGCGCTCTCGAGCTCGAGAATATCGAGTTTCTTGGAAATCATGTCGATGAAAGGCAGAAACCGGTCCCGTTGAAGGCCGTCCTTGTAGAGATCCCGCGGCGATCTGTTCGACGTGGCGACAACCACCACGTCACGCGCAAAAAGGGCTTCGAACAACCGGCCCAGGATCATGGCATCGACAATGTTGCTGACCTGGAACTCATCGAAGCACAGCAGAGACGATTCCGCCGCAATTGCGTCTGCCACGTTGGGGATCGGATCGCCGGATTTTCCACCCTTTTTGGGATCCCGATAGTCATTGAACCGGGCATGGACGTCCTGCATGAACTCATGAAAATGTGCCCGGCGCTTTGCCTTGACCGGCGCATCGTCAAAAAACAAATCCATCAGCATGGACTTGCCCCGGCCGACCCCTCCGAAGATGTAAAGTCCTTGCGGCGGCTCGGCCCGGCGTCGGGTCAGGCCAAAGCGTTCCTTCCAGCCGGCATGCCCGCTACTGATCGCGAACCCGGCCAAGGCGCGGTGCAGGCTCTGCAGCTTTTCAGCCAGCAGCTCCTGTTGAGGATCCGGGATATAGTCACCTGCCTTCACTCCTGCACGGTAAGCAAATAAAGGCCCGGCTCTTACGATTGATTCCGTCATGATGGCGCGCTCTTTAAGCTTCGAGACCTTCCCTGTAAAGAGGCTGCGGCTTGAATTGCCATCCTCTGGTCACGAAAACATTACCGCGAGGGGAAGAAAACACCGCTTATAGTTCAAATCCAAACCGGGTGCGATGAACGCTCGGAGAAAAACTGAACCGTAAATAGACGGACAGGATTGGGGCCTCGTGTCGATCATTCACCCGCGCAACTCACGCGAAGTGATAACGCGGATTTTGCTCGCCTCGGCGATTATTGCGGGGATCGTGGTGCTGATCTTCTATCGGCAAAACCTGCACTTACAATCAACGGTGACCTGGGTGGCGGGTTTTGGCCTCTTGGCGCCCCTCATCTACACAGCCGTGCGGGCCGTCAGCGCGGTTCTTCTGGTGCCCGGCGTCCTGTTGTCTCTCGCCGCGGGCGTTTTGTTCGGCCCGGCATGGGGCGCGGTTTATAACCTGGTCGGCTCGACTATCGGCGCTGTTCTGGCTTTTTTGGTCGCCCGCTACCTCGCCGCTCATTGGGTCGAGCGGAAATTGGGCGGCCGGCTAAAACGCATCGTCAGGGGTGTCGAGGCCGAAGGATGGAAATTTGTCGCTTTCGTACGTCTGGTGCCGCTGTTTCCTTATAATTTGCTCAATTACGCGCTTGGCCTGACGCGTATAAAGCTATCCCATTTCACCTTTGCGTCCCTGGTGTGCATGATTCCCGGCGACGTCGCCTACGTCTATCTCGGTTATGCCGGACGCGAAGCGATGGCCGGAAATGAATCGTCAATTCAATTGGGCCTCATCGCGCTGGGCCTTCTGGCCTGCATCGTTTTTCTTCCGAGCCTAATTAAGCGCATACGTCGGGGCCGCAGAAAAGAAACCGCGCAAACTTAGGCGTCCGAAACCCCTCCTTCCCGGCGCTGCAGCAATTCATGCTGATAGAGACCAAAGCCTTCTGGATCGATGCCAACCTGAGAGCACAGACTGACAATCTCGATTTGATCCACCAAACTGGTTTCCCCACTGGATTCACTGACCGCCAAACAGATTCGGATTAGCAATTTTGCCGTCTCTGCCTCGGATTTTACCCAATCCAGTTCTTTGAGAACCGTCGCATGACCATCTTTTGGTGAGACTAAAATTTGGTCAGCGAAGTCACAGAACAGGTCCACGGCTTCATGAGGATCATAAACCTTGAGTTGTTCCAGTGTTTCGATAATTTGGTCGACCCGCACCCGCTCGGTAAAACTCACCTGACCATCGGCTGTTGCGACGAGCGCGCAGGCCGCCATCGTGGCTTTGAGGAACGGCAAATTCTGATGCCGTTCCACATTCGCCCGGTACTGATTCTTCAAAGATTGTAGAAATCCGGTCATGGCCTGCCGTTAAATTTTGACGGTCAAGACTATCGCGCCGATATAGATCATGGAACCGCTATTCACCCATTATGCGCGCGCATCGACAAGGCAAGATTTAGGTCACGTGGCGAGCCCGTTTTCTTAAGGGCGTCGGCGACACTTTGCCGGTCGCTCTCTGGCCGGTTTTGACTCAGTTTCGCCTTTCCTTCGATCCGGTTGATTGGAATCTCGAAGGCAACAACACCCCTGGAAGTTCCCTGGATAAAGTCTGGGTCTTGCGCGTCGAGTTTCCAAGGATGGTCGAAACGAGCCTCATTGAATTCGACCAATTGGCGCAGGTGATCGACGGTATCCTCGTCGTCTTCGGCCAGTACCGGCACCCCGTAGGCATGGACGGCGACGTAGTTCCAGGTCGGGACCGCATCGCCGGGCCCGTACCAAGACGGCGAGATATAGCCGTGCGGACCGCTGAAAACGACCAGCACCTCATCAGCGCCGAACGATCTCCACTGCGGATTTGTCCGGGCCATGTGGAAGAGCAGCGGGCCCAGCGAGCCTTTATCCGGTGCGATCATAAACGGGAGGTGGGTCGCGAACGGCGCGCCGTCCATCTGGCTCACCAGAATTCCAAAACTATGGTCCCGGATGATTTGATGCAGTTTGGCGTGATCGGTGATCTCGAAAAGCGGGGGGATATACATTAGTGACCTCCTCATAAGAAAAGGGCCGCGAATTTTTCCGCGGCCCTCGCCATTAATACTCGAGTGCTACGGTTATCGTCGCTCGATCATCATCTTCTTGGTTTCCGCAATCGCCTTACCCGGGTTCAAGGATTTCGGGCAGGTCGAGGTGCAGTTCATGATCGTATGGCAGCGATAGAGGCGGAACGGATCTTCCAGCTCATCAAGCCGGTCGCCCG
>JAQCKY010000012.1 GCA_027592155.1 Pseudomonadota bacterium | reverse complement strand
AAACGGATCGCGACGCGGTTGAAGCGTTGGCCGACGCCGGCGTCCGAAACATTTGGTATCCCGTGGTTCCCAGTTGGATGGTGCGCGAAGAACCTCTTGGTATTACCCGGCTGGGCGAACGGATCGTCCTGTGGCGCGATCAAGACGACCAGGTTCATGCGGTCGAAGACCGCTGCCCCCACCGAGGCGCGCGCCTGTCTCACGGCTGGAATTTCGGCGACCGATTGCAGTGCTGGTACCACGGGGTCCAGGTCGGCACCGACGGTTCGGTGCTGGAAGTCCCGGCGATGCCCGAATGCTCGCTTAAAGGTAAGGCAGAGCTGAAAACATATCCGGCGCAAGAGGTGCGGGGCGGCATCTTTCTTTATTTTGGCGACGAAGCTCATCCCGAACCGTGCGAGTTGAACCTCCCCGATGCGCTTACCGATGAGGAGAACAACGGCGCCATCCTCTGTACCGCGAGCTGGGATTGTAACTATCGCTACGCCCTTGAAAACGTGATGGATCCGATGCACGGCGCCTATTTACACCGTGAATCCCATTCGATGTCCGAGGGGTTGGGCAGCGCCAAGTTCACCGCCCGCAACACCGATACCGGCTATGTTTTTGAAAAAGAGGGGCAGACCGGGGTCAACTTCGACTGGGTGGAGTTCGCCGACACCGGTGCTCACTGGATGCGCCTGACAATCCCGTACCCTAAGAGCGGTGGGCCGGGCGGCCATTTCGGCATTGTCGGGTTCGTGACACCAATCGACGAGACACACTGCCAAGTATTTTTCTGGCGTACCCGTGAAGTCACCGGGTGGATCCGGGATATGTGGCAGTTCCTGTACCGCGTGCGGCTCGAGAAGCGCCATTGGGATGTCTTGGAGCAAGACAGGATCGTCCTCGAGGCGATGGCAGACGACGCGCGTGACTATGAAAATTTGTATCAGCATGACGGCGGACTGACGCGCTTGCGCCAAATCCTCCATCGGACCGCCGAGCAACAACTTAATGCCCTCGCCGACAGCCGGGCTCAAAAACCGGCCGCCGCTGAATAGAGGAGAAAATTGCAATGCCCGAAGATTTTAACCGGTGGCTCAGCGTCAAACGGCGTAACAAGGGAGGTGAAGACACCGTCATCCCTGTCGGCAATGCCGAGATGATCCCCCATCAGACCCGTAGCCGCCCGGTTACCGAATACGAAGAGCAGCTTGCCGATACGCTTGAGGTCATCTTTGCCGGTGGCGTTGAGGAATTGCCCGACATCGTCGCCGGCCTGAATGAGTCCATCGTTCCCCCGCCGAGCGGCGCGAGCTGGACGGTGGAGATGTTCAAAGACGAGATGAGCCGGCTCGCGACGGATACCGATTAGGAATTTTATGTCGCAGGTTATCGATCTAACTGGAAAAAAGCTGCTGATTACCGGTGGGGCGCGGGGGTTGGGGCAGGCTTTTGCCGAGGCCGCCCATGCCGCCGGCGCCCAGGTGACTATCGCCGATATCTTGGAACAAGAGGGTAAGGCGACAGCGGCATCTTTGAAGGGGGCGGTATTTCAACATGTCGATCTCTCTGATCCGAGTTCCATTACTACCTGCATGGACCACACGATTGCCGCGTTGGGTGGCCTCGATGGGTTGGTGAATTGCGGTGCGATTGCGACCGGGATTGGCGGCCCCTCGATGACGGAAATCGACATCGACGTCTGGGATCGGGTTATGAGCGTCAATGTTCGAGGCACGTGGCTCATGAGCCGGGCTGCGGTCCCCCATCTGGCCCGAAGCGGGAACGGTAAAATCGTGAATATCGCCTCTGACACGGCGCTTTGGGGGGCGCCGGCGCTGATGCATTACGTTGCCAGCAAGGGGGCGGTGATATCGATGACGCGGTCGATGGCACGCGAACTGGGGGAGCAGGGGATTGCGGTCAATAGCATCGCGCCGGGCCTGACCCAAGTCGAGGCGACCGACTATGTGCCGGAAGAGCGTAAGCAAAATTATATAAGCGGCCGGGCGATGAATCGCGTTCAGCAACCGGACGACGTAACAGGGGCTGTTTTATTTCTGCTATCCGATGCCGCCAGTTTTGTGACCGGTCAATGTTTGCCGGTCAATGGCGGCTATGTCCTGAATTAATGCTTGAGATAACGAAGGAGTTAAAACCATGCCAGACACCAACCAGCCGATGACCGATGACGTTACGGTCCCCCGTCCCGAAGGCGCCAGTCTCGAAGAATGGATGAACACGCGAATTGCCCGCTACGCAACGCGGACTTTGGACTGGGACGCCCTGAAGTTTCAAGCTGACTTCGATCCGAAATATCGGCGCTCGCAGATGCGTTATGTGGGCACCGGCGGCACTGGGGTCGACAGCGACGAAAATAGTGTCCCGGCGGAGCATTTCACATTTTCCACGATGGTGTTGCCGGCGGGGTGCGAAGGTCCGTTGCATATCCACCGCGACGTCGAGGAAGTGTTCTTCATCCTGCGCGGCTCAAAGGTGAAACTGATGTTCCAATCCGAGGACGGGGGGGAATATTGGGAAACTCATCTCAGTGAACGGGATCTCATTTCCGTTCCCGCCGGTCTCTACCGGGGCCTCGTGAATGAAGGTCAGGAGGAGGCGTTGATGTGCGTCATGCTCGGCAATAAAAAGCCGCAGACGCCCACCTATCCGTCCGATCATCCGGTCTCGAAAATCAAGCGCTGAGTTACCCGGTTTACGAAACCGGAACATATCCAGGAGGATTCTATCGTGGCAATTACCGGGGTCGACGCCATTACCTATGGTGTCTCCAATATGAAACTTTGCCGGCAGTTTCTCGCCGACTGGGGACTAAAGAGAGTTCGCAGTTCGGCGACCTCGGCGATCTACGAAACCCTGGATGGCTCGCAGGTCAGGATCCGACCCCGCGGCGATAAATCGCTCCCCAAGGCATTTGCCGCCGGCTCCACCGTGCGCGAAGTGGTCTGGGGGGTCACCAGTAAAACGGAGCTGTCCCGAATCCGCAAAGCTTTAGAACGGCAGGGCGTGCCCGTCACCGAAAGCCACGGTATGCTGCGCTGCATCGACCCGGCTGGCCTTGGGATCGCCTTCCGGGTCAGTAAATGCCAAAAAGTGAAAATCGAAGGAACAAAGTTCAACGTGGTCGGGGCCCGGGACCGAATTGACCAACCCGCCACATTTTATGACCGCGCCCGGCCGGTCTCTCTCGGGCATGTCGTGTTGAATGTTCCGGACCTGAAAAAGGCCGAACATTTCTATCGCGGGGTATTGGGCTTTCATCTGTCCGATCGCTATCCGGGCGACGCAGTTTTCCTTCGCTGTCAACCGACCGGTGAGCACCACAATTTATTTTTATTGGAAACGCCCGACGGAATGGCGGGTCTTAACCATGTCGCGTTCGAGGTCCATGACATCCACGAGATCGTCGGCGGCGGAATGCACATCGCCCGCCAGGGTTGGAAAACCGCCATCGGCCCCGGCCGGCATCCGATTTCCTCTGCCTATTTTTGGTATGTGGAGAACCCCTGCGGCGGCCTGATCGAATATTACTCCGATGTCGATTACGTAACGGCGAAATGGAAACCCCGCGATTGCGCAAGGACCGCCGAGAATTTCGCCGAATGGGCCGTCAACGGCGGCATCGACGGCAACAGCCGGCGCCAGAAAGTTTGATCCGATGGACTTGGGATTAAGCAACCGGGTGGCGGTTATCGCCGGGGGGGCATCGGCAAGGAGAAATTTCGCTGGCATATGGAACGTCTTGAAGAGGAGCTAAATATCACTGGTGGTCCCTGGATCTGCGGTGAGGCCTTCACGTTGGCTGATATCTGCGTCGCGCCCATTATGGACCGTATCGAATACCTGGAACGCGAATAGTTATGGGGCGGCCTCCCGGCCGTAGACCGATGGTTCAAAGCGCTAAAGAAACGCCCCCTCCTATAGCCAGGCTGTCCACCCGTTTGACTATCGAATGTGGGCCCCAAGAAATCGATCGAAGATTATCCATATTGTGACTAGCGGCCGGCCAGGCATCCCCGTCGGCGGCGATGAGCAGTTCCAAAGTCTCTAAAGCAGGCGCGATAAAGAGGAGGGGCCGCGCAGAGTATTGCCAACAAATCCAAAATGGAGCAACGTTTGGTCTGGTTACGGGTCCCTCCGGGGAACGTCAGATGAGGGAGGACGCCTTGCTGTCGAAGGCAAACAATGAACTTTTGACGCGGGTTGGCAGTGGTACGCCGATGGGCGAGTTGCTGCGCCGTTTTTGGGTGCCGGGGTTTCTTGAGGACGAAGTGTCCGAGCCTGATAGTCCGCCGATCAAACTCAGGTTGTTTGGCGAGGATTTGGTCGCGTTCAAGGATACGGATGGCCGTATTGGTGTCATCGACAACCATTGTGCCCATCGCCAAGCCAGTCTCTATTTTGGCCGTAACGAGGAATGCGGACTGCGTTGCGTCTACCACGGCTGGAAATTCGACGTTGAGGGCAATTGTATCGACATGCCCTCCGAGCCCAATCCCAGCAAGACCCTTATGGCCAAAGCCAAGCTCAAGTCCTATCCCGCTGTCGCCCGCGGCGGTGTTGTATGGCTCTATATGGGCCCGCCCGAGAAAGAGCCGCAGTTACCGGAATTTGAGTGGTCGCGACTCCCCGCCGTTCATCGCACCGCGACCAAGCGATTGCAGGAGTGCAACTGGGCCCAAGCCGTCGAGGGCGGCATCGATTCGAGCCATATTTCGTTCCTGCACGGCAGCACGGATAAGCAGCTTGAGAACCGAAAAAAATCCGGCTCGAATGTCCCCGGTAATAAATTCCACGCGCTGGACCGCCATCCGGTATTCGACGTCAAGGAAGCCGACCACGGCCTGTTGATAAGCGCCCGGCGCAATGCCGGAGACGCGCAATATTATTGGCGAATTACACAGTTTCTCGTGCCGTTCTATCAAATGATCCCGCCGGTCGGAAATTTCGAGAATTCAGGGAAATCCGGCTATTCCGGCCATGCTTGGGTCCCCATCGATGATGAAAACACCTGGACCTGGACCTTCCACGCAAATCCGCATCAGGAATTGACCGACGAGCAACGCGAATTTCATGGCGGGCGAACCGGAATGTGGGGCCCGACGGACGAGAACTACCGACCGGTACAGAATCGCGACAACAACTACAGGCTCGATCGGGAAGCCCAGCGGAACGATAACTTCACCGGTATCCAGGGTATCCCCAATCAGGATGCCGCGGTCCAGGAAAGCATGGGCCCCATCGTCGACCGGACCAAGGAACTGCTGGGGCATTCGGATAGCGCCGTCATCAAATTCCGCCAGATGATGATCGGCATGGCGAAAGATTTGAACGCCGGCAAGGAACCCATTGCGGCACGGCACGGCGATTGGTACAATGTCCGCTCTGCGTCGGTGGTTCTTGATCGCGAATTGGAGTGGCAAGAATCCGCCGCCTGGCTGTTGCGCGGCGACCCCTTACAGAAAGCGGCCGAGTAAATTCGATGTCGGGACAGTTGGGATAAGCGTTCGAAATGTTATCAAACAGCAATAATGAATTGATAAGCCGCGTCGGCCCCGGCACCAGCATGGGCAATCTCCTCCGGCGCTTTTGGGTGCCGGCCCTCCTCGAAGAAGAGATCGCGGAACCCGATAGCCCACCGGTTCGCCTTCGCCTGTTCGGCGAAGACCTCGTCGCCTTCAAGGATAGCGACGGCGAAGTCGGCATCCTCGATGAGCACTGCCGGCATCGTCAGGTCAGCCTTTATTTTGGGCGCAACGAAGAGTGCGGTCTGCGCTGCGTCTATCACGGCTGGAAATTTGACGTGCAGGGAAACTGCGTCGACATGCCGTCAGAACCTAACCCCAGCAAGAGCCTCATGGCAAAAGCTAAACTCCAGGCCTATCCCACCGCCCTGCGGGGTGGCGTCGTCTGGGTCTATATGGGCCCGGCCGATAAGATGCCCCAGCTCCCGGCGTTTGAGTGGTCCAATTTGCCGCCGATGCATCGGATCGCCACCAAAAGGAAACAACACAACAACTGGGCACAGGCCGTCGAAGGCGGCATCGATTCCGCGCATATTTCCTATTTGCACAGCAAGATCGATCCTGACCACCCGGTCAATGAGGGATTGCCGGGGCGCGGCCAAGGCGGAGACCGGCATCCGGTTTTCGATGTGCGCGATGTCGACTATGGGCTGCTGATCGCGGCGCGGCGCGATCTTGACGCGGCGAATTATTATTATCGAATTACCCAATTTTTGTTGCCGTTTTACACGATGATCCCCGGCCCGGTCCGTAAAGCGCCCGACGAGGACATCTATTACGGCGGACACGCCTGGGTCCCGATCGATGACGACAGCACGTGGACCTGGTCGTTTGGCGTTCGCGCCGGTCGCCCCTTCACGGAAAAAGAGCACGCCTTCATGGGCGGCAAAGACGGCTATTGGGGGCCGGTGGACGATGAATATAATTCCCTCCACAAAGCTGAAAATGACTACTTGATGGATCGTGATGTACAGGCCGTCGGCAATTATACCGGCATCCGGGGCATTCCCAATCAGGACGCCGCGGTTCAAGAAAGCATGGGATCGATTGTCGACCGCTCTCGGGAATTGCTGGGTCACAGCGATACGGCGATCATCAAGCTGATCCAGATGGCACAAGATTTGGAGAAGGGTATTGAGCCCGCCGCCCCGCACTACGGTGAATGGTACAATGTTCGCTCGGTTTCGGTTAATCTTGAGCGTGACACCGATTGGGTGGAAGGGGCCAAGCCTTATTTCCCGGGGACCGCCATGAAGGTCGCCGCAGAATGACAACCCGATAAGATAAACAATAAGCGATCCATCAATTACTCAATTCAGGGAGCGTAAAAAATGAGACTCGGACATTTATCTGCCGCAACCGCCATCGGCCTCGCCGTCGTGGTGACGGCGACGACGGCATCGGCACAAAAATCCAAGGATACCTTAAGAGGCGCATTCCAATCCCCCATAAAGGGAATTTCCTATTATTACGATCCCAAGCCGGAAACAGCTATGGAACAGGCTGCGGTTTATGACGGCCTGGTGGCTTTCGATGAGACCAATCTTAAGTACGAACCGCTGCTCGCTAAGTCATGGAAACGGGTCGGCGATACCGCAATCGAATTCGACCTGCGCGACGACGTGAAATGGCACGACGGCGAAAAATTTGATGCCGACGATGTGGTCTATACTTACGAATGGCTGACCGATCCAAAGACCAAATTACGCTTTAAGCGATTTTGGAATTGGATTGCCAAGGTCGAGAAACTTGGCCCCTACAAGGTCCGGATTACGGCAAAAAGGACGACGCCCTTCGATCTGACTCGGCATGCCTACCTGACGGCGATCGTACCGGAGCATATTCACGGCAAGCTGGAAAATAAGGCTCTCTTTGGCCAAAAACCGGTCGGCACCGGAATGTTCCGCGTTTCCCAGGTGGACAAGAACAAGGGCGTTATCTTTGAACGGAATGACGCCTTCAAACATGGCGGCAAGGTCAAGAAGATGAGCAACGTCAAAAAAATGACGTTCAAGGCGATCCCCGATATGGGAACTCAAGTCGCCGAATTGCTCGGCGGCAACCTGGATTTTATTCGCGGCGCCACCCTTGAACAAGCAACTCAGCTCGCAAGCCAGCCTGGCTTTACCGCCTCCATCGGACAGAACCTATCCTATATTTATATGGCGATGGATGCCCGTGGCCGTTCCGGAAATAAGGCCCTCATCGATCCGCGGGTCCGCAAGGCCTTGATGATGGGGACCAACCGGGCGGATATGCTCAAGCTCTTGGCCGGCGACCATAAGCTAAAGCTGCCGGAGGCCATGTGTTGGCGGTCGCAGGCGGGGTGCGACTATGATGCCGCCCTGCCCAAATTCGACCCGGCAGCGGCAAAAAAGCTGTTGGCGGAGGCCGGATATCCCAACGGGTTTGATCTCGATATCACGACATTCACGTCACCCAGCATTCGCAACACCGCGATATTCGTCGCCGGGCAGTTGAAGAAGATCGGAATCCAGACGAGGGTGGACGCCCGCGCCATCGGCTCATACCGCAAAAAACAGCGGGATGGAAAGATCGAGATGATCGTCGCCGGCTGGCCGGCCGGTGGATTTCCCGATGTGTCCGGAACGCTCGGTTTCATATATGCGTCACCGCCAAAAAACGTCTATCACCCGGATAAGGAGTTGATGAAGATGGCTCGGCAGATGAACGGCATTCTGGATCCGGTCAAACGCAAGGCTCTGGGCAAGAAGGTGTTCAACCGGTCAACCGAGATGGCCTATTTTATCCCGCTCATTCCCAACCCCACGGTCACCGTTCATCGTGACGAAGTGACCATAAAAGTGGGCGCGTTCGGCGCCTATGGGATTGAAGCCTGGGATATTCGCTGGAAGTAGCTTAGCACGCGGCGCGCTCTATTCCGGCGCCGGCTGATTTTCGGCCGGCGTTGGATCGGCGCGCTCAGGGCCTATATGCAGACGGATTGAAGCGGTGCGAACCCGTTGAAGCCGACGGCTGAATAGGTGGTCGTATAGGCGCCGGTTGAGAGGATCTGAATCTTGTCGCCGATCTTCAGGTCGAGCGGCAATTCGTAGGGCGCCTTTTCGTAAAGGATATCCATGCTGTCGCAGGTTGGACCGGCAAGGATTACCGGGCCGGTTACACCGTCGTCATGGGGCGTCACGAAACGGTATTTGATGGACTCGTCCATGGTTTCCGCAAGACCGGAAAACTTGCCGATGTCGAGATAGACCCAGCGGGTATCGTCGTCATCGGATTTGCGGGAGATTAAGACGACCTCGGCTTGGATGACGCCCGCATCCCCGACAATCGATCGGCCCGGCTCGAAATTCATCTCGGGCAGGGCCGGTCCAAAATGGTGCACCATCGCAGACATGATGGCGTCGGCATAATCCTCGAGGGGGCGGACGTCCGATGTGTAACGCGCCGGCATGCCGCCGCCCAGATTGACCATACGCAGGTTGATGCCGCGGCGGCCGGCATCTTCGAACAATCTGGCAACGCGCGACAGCGCGAAATCCCACTGGTTGAGGTCGGTCTGTTGCGAGCCGACATGAAAGGACACACCATGGGGATCAAGGCCAAGGGTGCGTGCCTTATCGAGAAGGCGCAGCGCCATTTCCGGATCGCAACCGAATTTTCGCGACAACGGCCATTCGGCCCCCTCGCATTCCATCAGGAGACGGCAGTAAACCATCGCGCCGGGTGCAGATTCGGCGAGTTTTTCCAGTTCGGCATCGCTATCGAAGGCGAACATCCGCACACCTTGCCCATAGGCATATTGGATGTCGCGTTGCTTCTTGATCGTATTGCCATAGGAAATCCGGGCCGGCGATACGCCGTACCGCAAACACAGGTCAATCTCGTTCGGACTGGCGGCGTCGAAACAGGCGCCCAGCGACGCCAGCCGCTCGATCACGGCATCCGCCGGGTTTGCCTTGACGGCGTAAAAAATTTGGCCGACCGGCAAAGCGCGGGACATGGTGTTGTAGTTATGTTCGACCACGTCGGTATCGATCACCACACAGGCGCTATCGAAATCATGTGTCGCTAGATACTCGGCGATTCGCGGCGGCATATCGCCTTGCCGTTCGGGCAGGCGCAGACCGACTGCCGGTTCGGCGACAAGCGAGATCGTCGCTTTACGAACCCTATCAATATTACGTCGACGGGAACTTTTGCGCAGACGCGTCCGCGCGCTCGATTTGGTTGCCAACATCGTCACACCCCTTCTAGTCCGGGGATTACCCGGTAGGAAGGACGCGTCCGTCGTTGCATAAACCACATAGGGCCAGCGGCACGTGCGTTTGCGTCTTAGAATTCGTCATTTAGGGAATAAATCATTCTAATTCAATAACTAATTTGCCTCAGATAAAATATTTTTTGCGGCCCTATTCATCATTTGACTTAATAATGATCGCGATCATTATTAGGGTTTCGGCGTGTCCATCTCGCTTGGAAGAATTTTCGTGGAAATCACCGTAAACGGCCAAAAACTCTACTACCGGATCGACGGATTGGCGCCTGGGCTGGTCTCGCGACCTTGGCTGATTTTCAGCCATTCTCTCGCGACCGATCACCGCATCTGGGACGATCAGGTTGCCGCCTTGGCGGACCGTTATCGTATCCTTCGGTATGACAGCCGCGGTCATGGAAAAAGTGCCGCGACCGACGGCGACTATAGCTTCGAGGATTTGGGCGAGGATGTCTTGGGGTTGATGGATGCCTTGGAAATCGATCGCGCCCATTTCATTGGGACGTCGTTGGGTGGGATGACGGCCCTCGGCCTTGGCATCAACCATGGCACGCGGTTTCTGAGCCTGTCGATCTGCGCCGCCAATGCCCGGATACCGCAGGCACGGTCGTGGTTGCCGAGCAGGGCCGCCGGGGCGCGACCTTGGGCGTACATGCCTTCATCGGCTTCAGCGGCGGCGCCGTGGGCCCGATCGCCGTGGGTCTGGTTCTCGACCTGAGCGGTGGTGGGCTGACCGCCTTGTCATGGGGGCTTGGATTTGCCTCAATGGGGGTCGTCACCCTGCTGGGTCCTTTTTGTCTTTACTGGCTTCGCTCACGACCAAAATAGAAAGAAGGTATTTCGAACCATGGCTCTGGAGCTTTACCACCACGGCTCATCCGTCTGCGCGGCGAAGGTCCGCCTGGCCCTTGCCGAGAAGGGTGTGGAATGGGAGGGGCGCTATGTCGATATCCTGGCCGGAGAGCAGTTTTCGCCAGACTACCTTGCCCTAAATCCGAAAGCCGTGGTCCCCACGCTGGTTCATGAAGGCCGCGTTATCCGGGAATCTTCGATTATCTGCGAATATGCCGACGAGGCCTTTCAAGGTCCGTCTTTGAAACCCACGGATCCGGTTCTGCGGGCCGAAATGCGGCTCTGGACCAAGCGGGTCGACGAAGAGATTCACCCCGCCGTCAGGCCGGTCACCTATGTCAGCACCCACCGCCACACCATCTTAAAGCGCCCCGACGCGGAGGTTCAGGAGCATATCGACAGCGACCCCGACCCAATTTGGCGGGAACGCAAACGGGGTTGGATCAGGGAAGGGCTCGACGCCCCCGATGTCGGCCAAGCGATCCGGGTTCTGGACAAGCTTCTGGAAGACATGGAAACCGCCTTGGCGGACCGGAAATGGCTGGTCGGAGACGATTACTCCCTGGCCGATGGCGCGGTGACGCCTTATGTCAATCGCCTGGCGCTGCTCGGCTTTTCCGAAATGTGGGCCCATCGGCCGCGCCTGGCCGAATGGTTCGAGACGGTTAAAAGCCGACCGAGTTTTGAGCCGGCCTTAAATCAGTATCTGCCGGACAGTCTTCGCAAGGACATGAGTGAAAACGGCCGTAAGGCCTGGCCAGCCTTCAAGACGATCCTCTCCGGCGGTCGATAATCATTTTGCACTTGGCGGCGAGACGGCTGAATATGGCATTTCGGTCAGTCCCATCGGGAGAGAATCAGTGAAAATTGCGGTTATTGGGGGCGGGCACGGGTGTTATGCCGCCGCTGCCCATCTATCGGAAGACGGTCACGAGGTGCGGCTGTGGCGGCGGGACGCCGACGCTTTGGCGCCTCTGTTGGCGAGCGGTGCGATCAAGCTCACCGATCACAAGGGAACCCGGGATGTGCCAATCGCCCAGGCCAACAGCGATCTCGCCGAGGCCATGGACGGCGCCGAACTCATTAATATTCCTCTTCCCTGTACGACCCACGAGGCCCTGGCCCCACAACTGGCGCCGCTCTTGTCAGACAGGCAGGTGGTCTTTCTGCCGCCCGGAACCTTCGGCAGTTATATCTTCGCCAAGGCGATGCGGGATGCCGGCAATAGGGCCAATGTCGCCTTTGCCGAAACCGGGACGCTGCCTTATCTCGCCCGCAAACAGGCGGCCGATCATGTTCGGATAAGCGTCTATGCGACCCGCCTGCCGACCGGTGTCATGCCGGCCCGCGACACCGACCGGGCAATCGCCGTTCTTCAACGGGCTTATCCGTCGGTCGAGCCCATCGAAGACGCCTTGTCCGGTGCTTTGATGAATGCCGGGCCGATCATCCATCCGCCATTGATCATCATGAACGCCGGTCCGATGGAGCATTTCGACGAGTGGGACATCCATAACGAAGGCACGCAACCCTCGATCCGGCGCGTAACCGACGCGCTTGATAATGAGCGCATGGCGGTTCGCGAAGCACTCGGATATGGCGCGCCCCACTTCCCGCTCGCCGATCACTATGACGATTCCCGCGATGAGTGGATGTACGGCAATTCCTCCCACGACCGCCTGACCGACAGCGGCGATTGGCGCGAAGATATCGATCTGCAATCCCATCGCTATATGCTTGAGGACACGGCCTTAGGGCTTTCCTTCATCGCCTCCGTGGCCGATTGGGTCGGGGTTGAGGCACCGCTCGTCAAAGGATTGCTGGCAATCGGCTCCGCTGTCGTCGGTGAGGACTTCGCCAAGACCGGACGCACTCTCGGCAATCTCGGACTGAGCGGCTTGGACCGGGCCGGTATGTCCACGTTGCTTCGTGAAGGCCCCGCGTCGTGACCGAAATCGTCGCCCTCGGCGCTGGCCGCATGGGGCGGGGAATTGCCCAGGTTTTTGCCTATGCCGGTCATCCCGTCACCATTCTCGATTTCAAGGATCGCCCGGCGGCGGAGGCTGAGGCGCTCTTGGCCGAAGCGGTTGCTGAGGTCGCCGAGAACCTGAATTTTCTCAAAGACCTGAACGTTGTCGACGACGCAGGCATCGCCAGAACGCTCGGCAATGTCCATGTCGCCACAAATGACGCGGCGGCGGAACTGCTGGGGGCTGCCGGTTATGTGTTCGAGGGCGCACCGGAAACGCCGGATGCGAAACGGGACTCAATCGGCCGGGCGAGCGAATTATCCGGCCCCGACACCGTCATTGCCTCGACCAGTTCGACCATGCTCGCCGACGTACTGGGCGAATACTCTTCGAAACCGGAAAATTTTCTGAACGCTCATTTCCTCAACCCGGCCTATCTCATTCCGCTGGTCGAGGTCAGTCCGAGCGAAACGACCGATCCCGCGGTGGAAGCGCGCTTCACGAAATTGCTGGAAGACATCGGCAAGGTCCCGGTCCGTTGTGTCGGCTCGCCGGGTTATATTGTCTCCCGCCTGCAAGCGGGCGCCATGAACGAGGCGGCCCGCATGGTCGAGGAGGGGGTCGCCACCGCCGAGGATATCGACCGCGCCGTGCGCACCGGATTCGGCGTGCGTTATGCCACGATGGGATTTATCGAGTTCATCGACTGGGGCGGCGTCGATATTCTCTATCACGCTAGCCGCTACCTGAAGAGCGTGCTGGGCGACCGTTTCTCTAGTCCGAAGATCGTGTCC
>JAQCKY010000011.1 GCA_027592155.1 Pseudomonadota bacterium | reverse complement strand
CGAAACCGTCCGGATCTTTACCGGCGCGCCACTGCCGGATGGCGCCGATGCCATTGTCATCCAGGAAAACACAAAGGCCGATGGCGACAGTGTCGAGGTCGTCGACGGGAAGGTAGCCAAAGGCCGATTTGTCCGCCCCGCCGGGCTGGATTTTACGGAAGGCGACACGCTGCTCCTCAAGGGGAGCGTTATGACCGCCCGCTCAATCGGCCTTGCCGCCGGGATGAACATCCCCTGGATATCGGTCAGCCGCAAACCAAGGATCGCCCTGCTGGCAACCGGCGATGAGATCGTCATGCCGGGTGAGCCGATTGCCGACAATCAGATCGTCTCCTCGAACGGCCTCGCGCTCGCCGGATTTATTCGGGCGATGGGCGGCGAGCCGGTCGATCTCGGCATTGCCCCCGATTCCGAGGATGCCTTGCGGGCAATGGCCGAAGGCGCGCGCGGTACCGATATGCTGGTCACCTGCGGCGGCGCATCGGTGGGAGAGCATGATCTGGTCCAGAAGGTCCTTGGGGACATCGGACTTGAGATCGATTTCTGGCGAATAGCGATGCGGCCGGGAAAACCGCTAATGTTCGGTCATATCGGTGATACCCGCATGATGGGGCTCCCGGGCAATTCGGTCTCCGCCTCGGTCTGCGCAACGATCTTTCTTGGACCGGCCATTGCTGCCATGCTGGGTATCGCGAACGTAGAGCCGACAATTCAGCAGGCTGTTCTGGGGACCGATCTTGGCGAAAATGACGAGCGCGAAGACTATCTGAGGGCCTCTCTGACCCGGGATTCCAAGGGCATTCTGACCGCAACGCCCTTTTCCAAACAGGATAGCTCGGTGTTTTCCGGCTTTGCCCGCGCCGACGGGCTTATTACACGGGCCCCTCATGCCTCACCTGCAACGATCGGAGACAGTGTCGCCGTTCTGATGCTCGGCGGCGGGCTCGTCAGCACCTGATTTTCCGGACCCTTTTTGGTGATTCTTGACGCCCAATGAGAACTTAACTAGAACATCTAAAGTGTTTTTGTTTTGTTCTTTAAGTTGTGGCCGCGCAAGCTACGGCCCAATAGAGTGGGAAATCTCATGCTGACAAGAAAACAGTACGAACTGCTTCAATTCATCGACCGGCATCTGAGAAGTCGCGGGGTTTCCCCCTCCTTCGATGAAATGAAGGATGCGCTTGGTCTCAAGTCCAAATCCGGTATTCATCGTCTGATCACCGGGCTCGAGGAGCGCGGCTTTATCCGTCGTCTGCCCCATCGGGCCCGTGCCCTCGAAATCCTCAAGCTGCCTGAAAACGCCACCGAAGGACTCACCGGTACGGCGAAATTCTCGCCCAACGTCATACGGGGACAATTTCCCGGCGATCCCACCAAAAAACCTTCCAACGGGAAGGACGACCGCGACGGCGACACGATTTCCCTGCCGTTCTATGGAAAAATCGCAGCCGGTCTGCCGATCGAGGCGATGCGGGACGAAGCCAAAACCTTCGAAATCGCACCGACAATGGTCGGGCGGGGCGAATACTACGCCCTTGAGATCAGTGGAGATTCGATGATCGATGCCGGAATTTTCGATGGCGATACCGCCATCATCGAGCATGCGGACACGGCAGAAAATGGCGCAATCGTCGTGGCGCTGGTCGACGACAACGAGGTCACGCTGAAATATTTGCGCCGAAAGGGAGAAACCATTGCGCTTGAGCCAGCAAATCCGGCGTACGAGACCCGCATTTTTGGTCCGGACCGGATCAAGATTCAGGGCCGTCTCAAGACACTGATCCGTCAGTATTAATTCCTGATTTTAGGACGGCGGGATCGCGGATAGAGTTGCCAGGGTCGCCCTCCCCCCTCGTCCCCGACGCTTATTGTCTCAATTCGTTCAGTGCCGAGATAAAGCGCATGCGCGCCATTGCGCCACAAATCGAAGCGATCAATCACGATTTCCGGTCCCTTGCAGTGCCGGCGCGACACCGGGGTCCGGCTGATCAGAATATCGGCCCTTGAGCAATCCTCAGACAGCGCTGCCCTTTCTGTAGCAAGCGCGATCTTCAGGTCCCCATGGCGATAGATGCAGCCCAGAGCGTCGCAACGAATCGCCGTAACGTCGGCCGGTTTAGGGCCCGCTTTTTCCGGATCGAGCCCGGAACGCCGCCGCCAGGTCTCAACGACAAACCCGCGCCCGCCAAACGGCAGGAGGAGATCCCCTGCACCGGTCCTAATTCCCGCGATACGCCCATCTGCGGAGACAAACACATCCGGAGGCGTCGCCAAACTCCATCCAAAAGTACCGACCACGACCGGTACAATTCCCATAAGCCGCCACCTTGTCCGCCACAGGCAAAGCCATAAGCCGCCCAAGGCGATCAGACCGAGGGTCCAGCCCGGGACAGCAGGAATCAAGGCGATCGCGCCGGGCATCGCCTGTACAATGGTCGCAATCTTTAAAACCCACTCTATGCCCCATCCCATGAGGAAAAGCGGTCCGGCCTCAAGGCCAAACGGCATCAAGACAAAAGAGATCAGCGCCGACGGCATGACCCATAGCGCAGCCAGAGGAACCGCCACCATATTTGCCAGAACCCCAAGCAGTGCCAACCGGTTGAAATGAAACACCGCAAAGGGCGCCGTCGCCAGGGTGGCGATCACCGTAGTCGTCAGAACGGCGCCAAAATAGAGCACGACACGCATGACCGAGCCCCGCCGGCCTGACCTCAGAACATTTCGAGCAGTGGTGGCCTCATAGAACGCAACAAGGGCTATTACAGCGGCGAAAGACATTTGAAAGCTGACGCTCATCAGACTTTCCGGAAAAATGAGCAGAATAACTGCTGCGGCCCATGCCACGAGATTCATCGAAATCGCGCTTCTGTCGATCAGGATCGCCAGCATAACGAGCGAGAGCATGAGGAATGCCCGCTGTGTCGGCAGGGTCATCCCCGAAATCAAAAGATAGGCCAGACAACCGAAAAAGGCAGCGACCGCCGCCCATTTCTTGATCGGCCACCGCAGCGCAAGACGCTCAGAGGCGGCAAGACACAACCGGACCGCAAAGAAGATAAAGCCGCCGATCAACCCAATATGCAGGCCGGAGATCGCCAACAGATGCGCCAATCCTGAATCGCGCATCGCGGCAAGCAGCTCTTCGGGGATGGCGCCCCGTTCTCCCGTCATCAGCGCAGCGGCGATAGCGCCTGCCGGCCCCGGCAAGGCGCGCAAAATACGCTGTGTCAGGTCATAGCGAAGTTGTTCGATGAACAGGCTGATACCGCCGGAGTCTCCCGCCGTGACTATCTCAGGCGCCCGAACCACATAGCCGACTGCGCCGAGCCGCTGAAAATAGGCGCGTCTGGCAAAATCGAAGGCGCCCGGTGCCGCCGGTCCCGCAGGCGGATGAAGAACTGCTTTCAATCTGACTCTGTCCCCCGGTCTGAATTGCGGGTTCCGCTGGGAAACGCGGAGGCGGATCCGTTCCGGCGTGCGCTCCGCCGACAGACGCGCAATAGTCAGGGCCTCAAGCGTTATCCTTCGGTCCTTCTCGCGGGGCTCTACCCGCACGATCTGCCCCTCGACCCAGACCGGCCCGGTCTTCCGCTCCAGAACCGGGGCATCTATCGTCCAGGTCCTGAACTGCGCCGCGGCAAAACCAATCGCCACAAACATGGAACAAAACACCAGAAGTTGAAAAAGCGGGCGTCTGCCCAGCAGGAGCGCAAGAACGGCGCAGAGCCCAAAGACAACCGGCCCGATCCACAGCGCCGGCTCGTCAGTCAACGAAAAATAGATCGCAATTCCAGCGCCGAGCATAACGGGGAGCCAAAGTCCCCACCGGCTGCGTTCGCCGGAAAGGATGCCGGATACGCTCGCCCGAGCGGAGCGCGAAACGGCCTCGCAAGACCGCCAAACCCAACCCGAATTCGTCCCGAGCGCTATCCCCATGGACGTTCAGTCTAGCGAAATGCTATCAGGACGCCACAGCCACTTCTTTTCTTTTCCATCTGGATTGCGCCCCCCATGACCGTCGTCACACGTTTTGCCCCCTCACCGACCGGATTCTTGCATATTGGCGGTGCGCGGACGGCCCTGTTCAACTGGCTCTATGCCCGTCACCACGGTGGTAAATACCTGCTGCGGATAGAAGACACCGATCGCAAGCGCTCCAGCCAGGAAGCAATCGACGCAATTCTAGAAGGGCTTGAGTGGCTGGGCCTCTCAGCGGACGAAGAGCCGGTATTCCAGTCGACTCGCCAGAGCCGCCATAGCGAAGTCGCCAAGGCAATGCTGGAGTCAGGAAACGCCTATCACTGCTATTGCACGCCCGAAGAACTGGCGGAAATGCGGGAAAAGGCGCGGGCGGAGGGCCGAACCGTTCTGTACGACGGACGCTGGCGCGACCGCGACCCGTCGGAGGCCCCCGACAATATTCCACCCGTTGTCCGGCTAAAGGCGCCCCGCGATGGCGAAACCGTCATCCAGGACGCGGTACAGAGCGAAGTCCGCGTCGCCAATTCCCAGCTCGATGACATGGTCCTGCTGCGTGCCGATGGGACGCCCACCTACATGCTCTCCGTCGTTGTCGACGATCACGACATGGGCGTAACCCACGTCATTCGTGGCGACGATCATCTTACAAACGCTTTCCGCCAGACCCAGATCTACCGCGCGATGGGATGGGACGTTCCTGTATTCGGGCACATTCCGCTCATTCACGGGGCGGATGGGGCCAAACTGTCGAAACGCCATGGCGCGCTGGGCGTCGAAGCCTATCGCGACATGGGTTATCTGCCCGAAGCGCTTCTCAATTATCTGATGCGGCTCGGTTGGAGCCACGGCGATGAAGAGATCATCCCCCTCGAAAAAGCGGTCGAGTGGTTTGAACTCGAAGACGTCAATCGGGGCGCGTCCCGGTTCGATTTCGATAAACTGGGGGCTCTCAACGGACATTATATCCGCGAGGGCGATGACCAGCGCTGGCTTGATCTGATCCGGCCGGGGCTCGAAAAAGAAATCGGCGGGCCCCTCAGCGACGATCAGAAATCTCGTCTTGCGGCCGGCCTGCCCGGCCTGAAGCCAAGAGCCAAAACAGTTCTGGAACTAGTTGATAATGCACTATTTTATGCAAAGAAGCGTCCACTTGAAATGGATAAGAAAGCGGCCAATATCCTGACGCCGGAGGCACGGATTCTTATGGCCTCTCTCCGTAAGAAGTTCGAACGGGTCCCCGCCTGGGACGAGCCGTCTATCGAACAGGCGCTTCGCGAAATGGTCGAGGAAAACGATCTCAAGCTTGGGCAACTGGCCCAGCCATTGCGCGCTGCGTTGTGCGGCAGCACCGTCTCTCCTGGTATCTTTGAGGTCGCTGCGGCCCTTGGCCAGAACGAGACACTGGGCCGCCTTGACGACATCGCGGTCAATTGAGAACCGTTAATTGATTTGCAACGCAAAATCCGTTAACTTGCCGCCACATCAGGAAAACAAATCAACCCGGCGAAGGTCGGAATTCACCGTTTTCAGGGGAAGGAAACCGTATGAGCCAAGATAGCTCGGCAGCGGCCACGGCCAGCAATAACAATGTAACCCTCACGGATAACGTAACCGGCAAGCAAGCAACCTTTCCGGTCCGGACCGGAACCCAGGGTCCCGGTGTCATCGACATCCGTTCGCTTTATGCGGAAACGGGCTATTTCACCTACGACCCGGGCTTTATTGCAACCGGCAGCTGCGAGTCCAAGATCACCTATATCGACGGCGACAACGGAATTTTGCTGCATCGGGGCTATCCGATCGAACAACTCGCGGAGAATTCGGACTTCCTTGAAGTCTGTTACCTGCTGCTTTACGGCGAATTGCCGACAGGCGAGCAGAAGGTCAAGTTCGACCGCGGAATTACCCTGCACACGATGCTGCATGAGCAAATGGCCAATTTCTATCGCGGATTCAGACGCGATGCTCATCCCATGGCAATCATGTGCGGAGTCGTCGGCGCATTGTCTGCCTTCTACCATGACAGCACCGATATTTCCGATCCGCACCAGCGAATGGTCGCTTCCTACCGGATGATCGCCAAGATGCCGACGATTGCCGGATGGGCGTATAAATATTCGATCGGACAGCCGTTCATCTATCCGAGCAATAAGCTCGGCTTCGCCGAAAACTTCCTGCACATGCTGTTCGCCACACCGTGCGAGGATTATGAAATCAATCCGGTTATCGCCAAGGCGATGGACCGGATCCTAATCCTTCACGCCGATCACGAGCAGAATGCCTCGACATCGACCGTCCGTCTGGCCGGATCGAGCGGCGCCAATCCCTTCGCCTGCATTTCCGCCGGAATTGCCAGTCTTTGGGGGCCGGCGCATGGCGGGGCGAACGAAGCCGTTCTCAATATGCTGCACGAAATCGGCGACAAGTCGAATATCAACGAATACATCAAGAAAGCGAAGGATTCCGACGACCCCTTCCGCCTGATGGGCTTTGGCCATCGGGTTTACAAGAACTTCGATCCACGCGCCAAGATCATGCGCGAAACCTGCCATTCGGTGCTCAATGAACTTGGGATCGAGAACGAACCGTTGCTCGAGCTTGCCATGGAACTCGAAAAGATTGCGCTTGAGGACGAGTATTTCGTCGACCGGAAGCTCTACCCCAATGTCGATTTCTATTCGGGCATCATCTTCCAGGCGCTGGGCATCCCGACCAGCATGTTTACCGTTCTGTTTGCGGTAGCGCGCACAGTCGGCTGGATCGCCCAGTGGAATGAAATGATCGAGGATCCCAGTCAAAAGATTGGCCGCCCGCGTCAGCTTTATACCGGCCAGCCCTATCGAGATTACGTACCGATCAAGACACGCCCCTGATCGGTACCGCTATTCCATCAAAAGGGCGCCCTTAAAGCGCCCTTTTGTTTGACGGCTCGTTGGGGATCATTCCGAGGACGCACGCCGCCGCTTCGTCACTTGGTGTCTTACCGCCGGCTGAAAGCATTTCAATCGCCGCGTCATAGGCGGTGACCTGAGCAGATCGCGCGCCCTCCTCCACCAGAAGCCTGTTCACCGCCTCCGCGAGTAACCCGGCCCGGCATCTTTCCTGAAGAAACTCAGGGATAACCCCCCTGTCCAGCAGCAGGTTTACCAAATTAGCGTATTGAACTCTTATCAGTCGTTTGACGATACAATGTGTGAGAGGATGAACACGGTATGCGATAACGCTCGGGGTCCGCGCAATCGCAAGCTCCAACGCCACGGTTCCGGATGCTGCCAAGGCGACATTTGACGCCGCCATCGCTGCAAATCGTTCCGGCTCATTCTCAACAATGATGACCGGAAGTGTCCATGATCGCGTTTCCGACCGAACAAACTCAGCGATCGCCGGAACGGTCGGCATGACAATGCAAAGCGTCGGATGTTCCTTGTGAAGACGTGCGACGGCCTCGCCGAAGGGACCTAGGTGGCGCGAGACCTCCCCCATGCGACTACCCGGCAGAACGCATAGCAATGGAACATCCTGCGCGATGCCGTGATGGGCTCTGAATACGATCCCGTCGGCTTTTTCGACACCCGCCTCAATCACCGAATGGCCGACAAAGGTCGTCTTTAGCCCTACTTTCTCAAAAAAAGGCGGCTCGAAGGGCAAAAGTGTCATTAAATGATCGAAGACAAGTGCAAATTTTTCCGCCCGCTTTGGTCGCCATGCCCAGACTGTCGGCGCCACATAGTGGATTTTCTTTACCGGAAAACCGCCCAGCCTCTTGATGACACCGAAGCAAAAGGCCGGTGCGTCCACCGTTACCAGGATATCGGGATGAATCCTCCGAATGTCTTTGGCGGTCTGCCGCATTCGCCGAATAAGATGGAACCCCTTGGGCAAGATCTCGGCAACTCCCATGATCGAGAGTTCGCGCATTGGGAACAGGCTCTTGAGCCCTTCGCGCTCCATCGTTTCGCCGCCGACGCCGTCAAACGAAACCGGGCCATCCGCCATCCGCTTGATCGCCGCCATCAGACGCCCTGCCAATAGATCCCCTGACGGTTCACCGGCAATAAAATAAAGCTTGAGCGGTGGTCTTTCGCTGTCAGCCACCGGATGGCGCCCGCACACCGACGAGAAACACCCCAGCCCGATCGGCCAGTTCCACCATCTCGTCGCGCTCAAAAACCAACGCACCGCCAGCCTCGATGGCAATCCCCTGCAAACCGGCACCGATGGCGGCGCGCATCGTTGCCGCACCGACGACAGGCAAGTCCACCCGTCGTTCCTGGCCTGTCTTGTGTGCCTTGATCAGGACGCCACGGGCCCCCTCGCGATGCAGGGAATCGCAGCGTTTGATCAACGCATCTGTTCCCTCCGCCGCTTCGATGCCGAGAACAATACCCTGCTGAACAATGACGGATTGACCGACATCCTGTGCCGCCAGCACTGCAAGGACAGAAAATCCGCGCTCGATATCATTAATTGACGTCTGGTCGGGAACATGACGCCCATAGGCCCCCTCGACAGCGAGGCCGTCCTGCAACAGCGTCTCCGGCGCAACGACCTTGAATCCGTCAACTTCCAGTTCTTTCACGAGCGCGCTGAGCAGGGAATCATCCCCAATCCAGGCCTTTCCGAGGCGGGCAAAGAATTTCGCGGTCCGGCCATCGGGGCGCAACTCCAGCAGACTGGGACGCCGAACCGCCCCGGCAAACACGATTTCCCGAACGGCGTTCTGATGGAAGAGATCGATACCGCGACCACCCTCGCCCAGCCGGATCCAGCTATGAGGCGTATCGCCAATGATCGCCGGATCGGCATGGCCCTTGATCGCGACGATGTAATGCTCGCGTCCGGACGCACGGCACTGCGCCGCGATATGACCGGGAAGCTGGCCGCTGCCGGCGACGATGCCGAGCTTATCCGCCATGCTCCGTTCGCGGCTGACAGATGGAACGGCTGGAATCCCCACGGATAAACTCGACGATATCCATGACGGCGCGATTGTCTTTATACATCTCCGACGCGTCGTTCAGACGCTCCGCCATTGATCCCTCCTCGGCAAACAGAAGTCGGTAGGCCTTGCGAAGATCGGCAATCTCGCTCCTCGAAAATTTCCGTCGCCTTAAACCGACGATATTCAATCCCGCCAGCCGCGCGCGATTGCCAAGCACCGATCCGTAGGGGATGACATCCTGTTCTACCCCGGACATGCCTCCAATCATGGAATGCCGTCCAATCCGAACGAATTGATGAACCGCCGAAAGACCACCCAGAACGGCATAATCCTCTACGATGACATGACCGGCCAACGTCGCGTTATTTGCAAAGATTGCGTGATTGCCGATAACGCAGTCATGCGCGACATGAGCACCAACCATAAAAAGACAATTATTGCCGACACGCGTCACCATGCCACCACCTTCTGTGCCGGGGTTCATGGTGACATTCTCACGGATGATATTGTTCGCGCCTATCTCCAGCGTCGACGGCTCCCCGTGATATTTCATGTCCTGCGGCTGATGACCGATCGAGGCAAACGGGTACACATGCGTGTTCGGCCCAATGGTCGTTCGACCGGCTACAACAACATGGGATATAAGACGGACCCCGTCTCCCAGCGCGACGTCGGAGCCAACGACGCAGTAGGGCCCGATCAGTACGTTGTCGCCTAGCTGGGCGCCGTCCTCGATCAAGGCTGTTGGATGGATATCGCTCATAGGCTCGCGTCTACTCCATAATCATCGCGGTATAGGTCGCCTCGGCAACAACGTTGCCCTCTACTGTGGCTTCCCCTTGGAATTTCCAGACATTTCCGCGACGTGCCTGTTTTTTTACATTGATCCGCATGACATCGCCCGGCGTCACCGGTTTGCGAAACCGCGCGCCTTCGACTGACATGAAATAAACGACCCGGCCTTCAGCATCCTTACCAAGGGTTTGCATGACAAGCGCGGCCGAGGTCTGTGCCATCGATTCAACGATCAGAACACCAGGCATGATCGGATGCCCCGGAAAATGTCCCTGAAAGCATGGCTCGTTTACGGTGACATTTTTGATACCGGTCGCGCTTTCGCCCGGAACAATATCTATCATTCGGTCGATCAACAGAAATGGATATCGATGCGGGATCAATTCCATGATCCGCTCGATATCGATCTGGTCTACGACCTCCCCACTCTCAACGCTATCCATCGGCCCCCGCCTTCTGCTTCGACATCTTCTTAACCCATGCCAGTTGGCGAAACCATTGCCGGGCCGGTATAGCGGGAGACCCAGCATAGCGTTTACCCGCAGGAAGATCATTCATCACGCCCGACTGGGCACCCAGCTGGGCACCCCGTCCGATCGTCAAATGCCCGGCAATTCCAACCTGACCACCCAAAACGACCTGATCTTCCAAAACCGTGCTTCCAGAAATACCTGTCTGCGCGACAATGATACAGCCTTTTCCGAGTCGCACATTGTGGCCGATCTGCACCAGATTATCGATCCGACACCCCGCACCGATGATCGTATCAGGGCCGGTGCCGCGATCAATCGTCGTATTGGCACCAATCTCCACGTCATCTTCAATAACAACACGGCCAAGCTGCGGAACGGTAATAAATCCCTTGTTCGATACCGCAAAACCAAATCCCGCCTCACCGATACGAGCGCCAGCATATAGCTGAACACGATTTCCCATCAGACAATAGGCAACAGAACACAGGGCGCCGATTCTGCATTTTTCGCCGATCACCACGCCCGTGCCGATTACGGAGTTAGCGCCAATTCTTGTTCCGGACCCAATTTCCGCCGCCGTTTCGATAACGACGCCCGGACCAATCGAGCACCCCTCACCGACGATCGCTGTCGGATGGATTACTGCGGAACCGTCTATCCCGGAGAAATTCTCTTCCTCGGGGTGGAAGGCCCTCGCAATAAGCGCGTAAGCGAGATAGGGCGTCGGAGTCAGAAGAAGCGACATCCCCGAAGGTGCCTGTTTCGCGCGATCCGGATGAACGATTGCCGCACCGGCTTTGCTTTTTCCGAATTGTTCGATGTAGCGCGGATTGTCGAGAAAACTGATATCATCTGGTCCCGCCTCATCCAGCGATGCCACATCCCGGAACAAACGAGAGTGATCCCCGTCTTCGGAAATTTCGGCGTTCGCAATTGCCGCCAGATTCTCTAAAGAAAATGGTCCTTTTGATTGAAAAAAACGGGGATCCGGCATTGGCCGCCTACTTTTTGCGGTCGTCAGAGGTTTTTGGTGGCGGCGGTAAAACAACCTTAACGCTGGGAAGACGCTTATTGAGGCGATCCAGAACCAGATCCGTTAGATCCAACCTCGGCGCGGCAAATGTAATCCCGCTATTCGACAAGATCAGATCGATCTTCATTTCCTTGGCAAGCGTTGCGGTAATATCCTTTGCCGCAAGTTGTATCTTTCCCACCGAAATCGACAAGGCGCGATCAAGCAAACGATTGACCGCCTGCATATCCCGCTGGACCGTATCGACCCTTTTTCGAAAATCCCGCTGTCTTTGAGCGAAGGCATCAGGCGACAGAATTGTCCGTTCCCTCTGCAGGTCCTTATTTGTCGAGCGCAATTCTTCTTCGGCAGTCCGGAATTTTTGCTCGAAGTCCTTCTTGAGGGTTGTCATCTGCGGCCGGATGCTCTTATAGGCCAGAGATTGTTGCAAAATCCGCTGGACATCGATGATGCCAATATTCTGGACAGCCAGCGACTTATCGGTCTGGGCACTCGACGGCGCGCTTGCAAGTAACGTGGAGGCCGCGGCAACCCACAGCGCCAGTGCGAAAGAATATGTCAAACGTGACATTGGTATCTCCTGGCTAGAACCGTGCACCGAAATCGAACTTGAACAGTTCGGTATCGTCGAAATCTTCCTTGAGCACCGGATGCGCAAGATCGATGGTTATCGGGCCGAAAGGCGACTTCCAAGTAATACCAAAACCGACCGAGGCCCTAAGGGATTTTGTATCAGAGATGGTCCCCAATGTTGCATCTGTATTTCCCGAGCTGCCGATATCGGTAAACGCCCGTCCCCTCACGCCAAATTCATTTGGCAGACCGATCGGAAAGGTAAATTGCGCAACGCCGTTGTAGAACCAGTTGCCGCCGACGGCATCGTCGCTGACAATGTCTCTCGGGCCTGCGCCTGAGGTTGCGAAACGACGTAAATTCGATCCTCCGAGAAAAAACGCATCCGTTATCCGGACGTCATCAGAGAGCCCGAATATGTAGCCCGCGCCACCGCCGAGGCTACCGACGACCGTATCGGTGATCGGAAAGAACTGCGTGCCACTTACTCTGTTCCGAATATATCGAACGCTCCCACCGAGCCCCGCAAGATCGATTGAGTGCCGGGCAATATAGCCTGCCGTCGTGTCAATGCGGCTATCTCGCCGGTCATAGGTCAGCGTTTCACTAATCTCTGACTTTACCGCCGACCCCTCCTGTTCCTGGATCGCCAACGATGCGTCGCTGTCAACATCGGTGATTTCCTCACGACTTATACGATACTGGAATCTTTGGGATAGATGCTCGGAAAGGTCGTAACCGATCCGGAGACCAGTACCAAGCGATTGCCTTTCAAAAGAACTTTCATCCGAGAGATCCCGCGTCGTCCGAAACAGGTCGAAACCCGCAGCCAATTTACGATCTAGAAAATAAGGTTCGGTAAACTGTAGATCGATATCACTCGACTCCCCGCTGATTTGCAGCCTGAGAAAAAGGTCCTGCCCCTTCCCCAGAAGGTTCCGCTCCCGTATCCCGATATCGCCCAGAGGACCGGCCGTGGAGGAAAAGCCGGCACCAAATGAAATTTCACCCGTGGATCGCTCCGCGATCTTGACCTTGATGACTGTCTTGTCGGGCGCTGAACCAGCCTGGTTGGTGACATCCACCTTTTCAAAAAAGCCAAGGTTTCGGATCTGCTGTCGCGCCCGACGCATCTTCGAGGCGTTAAAGGCATCTCCTTCCACAAGCGGGACCTCACGACGAATAACGGGATCGATCGTTCGGACATTGCCGGTTACATCGATCCGCTCGACATAGACCCGAGGTCCCTCCTGAATACGGAAGGTCACGTCGATCGTTTTTTCGCCGCGATCACGGCGCACCTGCGGCCGAATGTCTACAAATGCATAGCCGAGCGTTCCCACCACATCGGTCAGTTTGGCAATTACATCCTCAACAAGATCCGCGTTGTACCAGTCGCCCTCTTTAATGACGACGTTCTCCTTCAGCTTGTCGGCGCTGAGATCACGAAGCGCGGCTGAAACATCAACCTTTCCAAATTTGTACCGCTCGCCTTCTTCTACCGTGAAGGTGACGAAGAAACCCTTCCGATCGGGGGCCAGCTCGGCAATCGCGGACAATACTCGGAAGTCAGCGTATCCCTTGCGGAGATAATGCCGGCGAAGCAATTCGCGATCGAAGGTCAGGCGATCGGGGTCATAGGTGTCATCTGACGACAGAAAGCGATACCACGCGCTTTCCTTTGTCCGCACCACACTGCGAAGGTCGCTATCTGAATATACCTCATTGCCAACGAAACCGATCCGACGAATCTCG
>JAQCKY010000010.1 GCA_027592155.1 Pseudomonadota bacterium | reverse complement strand
GGGCTCAGCGAAACGACGATTCACAGGCCGGGAGGACCTGAATCGCTTGTTACAGGGATGGCGGTGTTTGACTTCGACCGGGCGAATGGACGGTTTCGTTTGGCCAGCACGCATCTGGGACATTCCGTTTCGGATGTACGCTCGAGGACCGGATTTTCCTTCGACCTTTCAGCTGATGTGCCGACAACCGCTCCCCCAGACGCCCGCGCCCTCGAATTGCTGCGTGGACCGGTGCGAGAGCAAATCGCCGAGATCTATCCGAGCTTTGTCACCGACAGGATGACGCTCTGACAATCAACCCTAGCGCTTGGCTTTTTCTTCCCCTGCCAAGAGACGGCGCTTCTTCTGCTCAAGCGTTTCCGAGAGTCCGTCCAGACCGCGCTCCGTCAGGGTCCGATGAAACTCATTTTTCTTGACCTTAACCTCGCTGATGCCGCCGGCGATGACGACATCGATCACCCACCAGCGCGTCCCGATATTGGCGGTAACAAACGTCACAAGGGTCGGCTCACCGTCATTGTCAAAGATCTCGGAATCCACCAGAACGACCTTGCCTCCGGTCTCGCGGACCTTCTGAGTCCGAAAGGTCTCTCCGCCATTGCTGTCGAAAAGCGAAGCTAGCAAAGCGGTGTGCATCTCCGCAAAGGCCTTGGATGCCCGTTCACGCTGGGGTTTTGTTCCCTTGCGCCAGAATGCGCCCGATGCCGTCGCCGTCATCAAGGTCATATGGACATTGCTTTGCAGCACCGGCAGCAGGCCACGATAGCGGCCCTCTACCCCCAACGCCTTGGCATTTTTGAGAACATCGATCACCCCGGATTGCAGACGCTCGACCACGCCTTTGGCACTCTGTTCGTCACCCGCCTGCACGACAGGAGTGAAGGAAATCAAAAATACAAAAATTACACCGGCAATTACGCGAACCATTGACTATCCCTACCTGCTTCCAATCGTCGTCAGCCGTGCTTTCGAACGGAGCATAACGAAGCTCTGCACCTCCATCAAATCACGAGCCTGTGCACAAGCCGAACTTACAACCCAAGTTAGGTTAATACAGCGTTAACATCAAAAGATGCGAACGCTGAAACAGTTGTCGTCCCACCAAAGCCGCTCTACGCTGCCGCCATGCCCACGGAACGTGTCACGCTAAAGGATATCGCAGAACAGATCGGCGTTCATCCGTCGACGGTGTCACGTGTCCTCAATCCGGCGACACGCGACATGGTCTCGCAGGATGTCATCGAAAGAGTGACAACTACCGCACGCTCGCTCGGGTATCGTCCTAACCCCCTCGCCCGCGGGTTAAAAACACAAAGTTCGGGCAACATAGGTGTCTTTGTTCCCGACCTTACCAATCCGATGTTTCCCGAAATTGTCCGCGGTGCCGAGGCCGTCCTGGTCGACGCGGGTTACACGCCGATACTTGCCAACACGAAAAACGACCGCGAACGCAAGCTGATGTTGGTCGACCATCTGAAACAGCGGCAGATCGACGGCATCATCATCATTACCGCCCTTAGAAACGATCCGATTATTGCCACCTGCCGCGAGAACGCTATTCCCGTCGTCGTCTCCGACCGCGGCATCGGGGAAACAGAGCTGCCAGGCCTTATCATCGACGACCAGTATGGCATGAGATCGGTCGTCTCTCATCTGGTGGCCTTCGGACATCGTAGAATCGCGCTGATTTCCGGTCCGCAGCAACTTTCGCCGTCGATCAGTCGCCATAGCGCAGCCTTGAAGGCGTTCCATGAGCGGAATATTGAAGTCGATTCCAATCTCATCACCTTTTGTAACGATTTCAGCCGGGAAGCCGGTCATCGAGCCTGCCGGACCTTACTCGATCGAGACCGATCCTTCACCGCGATCATTACGTTGAGCGACATATACGCCATTGGTGCGATTGCCGAATTACGCGATCAGGGCCTTAGCTGTCCGGGAGACATATCGGTAACAGGCTATAACGGCATTCGGCCGACAAAATGGCTTAGCCCGTCGATTACGACGGTCGATTTGCCAAAGCGGGAAATGGGACGGCGTATGGCGGAAATCATGCTGCACAGGCTCAAGAATCCCGCCGGAGAAGTCGAGCGGATCGTTATTCGCCCAACCCTGATTGAACGGGAATCCAGCGGCCCCGTGCGGCACGGCTAATCGCGAACAAAGGGAAGAAATTCTCTGCCACCTTGTCCCTGAAACGGCCATGCACTAATTTCAAACCATGGTGTTTCAAAGGGTTACCCTAAAGGATATCGCCGATCGCACGGGCGTCCATACGTCGACCGTTTCGCGCGTGCTGAACCCCGACCGTCGCGCGATGGTTTCGGTCGAGATAGCCGAACGCATTCTGGCCGTGGCGGAGGAGCTCGGCTACCGACCCAATACGATCGCCTATGGCCTCAAGACCAATCGGACCGGCAGTATCGGCGTGGTGGTACCGGATATTTCCAACCCGGTTTTCCCCGAAACCGTCCAGGGTATCGAAGACGTTCTGATCGCGGCCGGCTATACGCCAATCCTCGCCAATTCGGATCATGCCGCTGACCGGGAACGCATCATCGTCGAGAACATGCGCGATCAACATATCGATGGGCTGATCGTTGCCTCGGGGTCGCCCCATGGGGCCGTTCTTATGGCTTGCAAGGAAGACGGCGTCCCTCTGGTTCTGATCCATCGGACGTGGGACGATCCCGATATTCCTTCCGTGTCCTATGAAGAAAAGCTGGGCGCGCATCTGATTATCGATCATTTGGCCGGGCTCGGTCATCGCGATATCGCCTATATTGCCGGCCCCCTCGATTCGGCCGCGACGCGCGACCGGTATTTCGGTACACGGGAAGCTCTCGAACAGCACGGCCTTCGGGAGAACAGCAATCTGTTTACTTTTGCCGATGCCATTACCGAGGAGGAAGGCGAACGGTGCTGCCGTGAGCTGCTGCAAACCAAGGAGCCGTTTACGGCGCTGGTAACCGCCCATGACATCCTTACTGCCGGCTGTATCGGGTTGCTCGCCGAAAGTGGATTGCGCGTGCCCGAAGATCTCTCTCTAACCGGTTATAACAACACCTCCTACGCCACGATGCTGACGCCGACACTGACAACGGTCCATATTCCGCATTACGATGGCGGCGTCGAGGCAGCACGACTTTTGCTTGATCGGATCGAAAACCCCACCGCCCCGGTCCGTCGTCTCCGGATCAGCCCGACCCTCGTCATACGCAATTCGACCGCACCGCCACCGCCCCGCCCAAGGGCTCAAATTGAATCGCCCGATAGCGCGCCAATTTCTGTCAAGTAATTCCTATAAAAAACTATATTTATCAAAGACCTACAAGCAGATAACAAGCCCGCCTTACCACAGCGTCAGGTTGACAGAAATTATTGGCGCTTCTATACCCTGTATCTTAGGTGGTCAGCCGATATCGTCCGGTTGGTCGCCACGTTATTACGACAAGCGATCGTATTTCGATCTGATTAATCTCTTCGAAGGGACACAAAATGGCCGAAGGAAGCAATGAAACCACGACCGCGGACCCCGGTCTCGGGCACAACCAGCCCGAAGTCGTCTGGGATCGGTGGGTCAAGAAAAGGACCTTCGTCCGCGCGCTTGAAGGCACCTACGGGGAGATGCAGAAAGGCGTATACGAGCAACCGCGTGTCTATAGCATCCATGACGTTAAATGGAATGGCGGTCCCCAGTTTTACGACAAACCGATGATCAACCCGCAATCGATGAACATCGCCCAATCGATCGAAACCCATCTTGGTGCCTTTGCGCCCGGCGGGTACGGCCAGAAGCACGGTCATATGAACAGCGCGGTGTTTTATGTCCTGCGCGGCGAAGGCTATGACGTCCACGATGGCGAGCGCATCGACTCGGAGGCTGGCGACGTCTTGATCGTCGAAAACGGCTGCGTGCATCAGCACTTCAACAGCAGTCCGGATGAGGAATATATCGTTCTGGTCATGAAGGCCAAACCGCTGTTCCTGTTCATGCATATGGTTTTTCAGAAGAACGTGAAAATGCCGCCCTCCGATGTTGCCCCCGGCCAGGAAGATTACACGGCACCCTCCGATTACTAGGTTTTACAGGCCGTTTGAAACGGCCCGGTACGCGCCGGCTCGGCACGACAATCAATTAAGGAGACACTACGTTGGACGAACGCGACGTCATCACTAAAGGCGACAAGGTCTGCAATTTCTATTCGGAGAACCTTGCCGAAACAGCGGCCTATGTTGAGGATTATTACCAGAACAAGCTCAAGGTCGTTAAAGGTCACGACATGCCGTTTGAGAATTCGCCGCAGGGCCTTCTCAAACACATGGTTCATGAGAAAATGGATACCGTCGAAAACTGCGTCGACATCTATATGCAGTTCATTCCCGGCGGCATGGCATCCGGCAAGCATCGCCATCTGGCAGAAGAAGTATTCTTCGTCGCCGAGGGCGAAGGCTACGACCTTCACTGGGACGTGAATTTTTCGGTCGATGTCGATTTCAGCTGGTCCTGGGAAAAAGAGCCCAAGAAGTTCGAATGGAAGCGCGGCGACTTCGTCTATGTCCCGCCTTATGTCGAACACAAGCATTTCAACAAGAGCGAGACCGAAACCGCGCGGATCGTCGTGGTCCATAATCGCATTCTCAAGGCGATGGGCGCCGCATGGTACGAGCAGTTGGAGCCGTATGACGGATACACGCCCAGCGAAGACCCGATCGCGCTTCTCGAAAAATACGGAGTGCGTTGATCCTCGCGATCGATTGCAGTCCGTCTAAAGGTAGAAGAAACGCCGGGTACCCTCTGGGTTCCCGGCGTTTTTTTGCCCCATAATCCGAACAAGGCCACAATGGGAGACAAAGATGACCCTGATCCTGTCGAATGACGATGTCGCCAGCGTCCTGACAATGTCCGGCTGCATGGATGTGCTTGAGGATGCCTATCGCGACCTGCATTCCGGTGCGGCGATTACCCGTCGGCGCTCCGACTCCCTGACCCCCACGACCCGAGAAGACGCCATCTATGGGTTCAAGACCATGGACGGGGTTATACCAAGCCAGGGCGTCGCGGCGGTCCGGCTGAATTCGGACATCGTTACCTGGCCCCGCGTCGACGGCAACCTTCGCCGGGTCAAAGTCCCCGCGGCGCCGAACAACCGCTGGGTTGGCTTGATACTGCTGTTCAGCACCGAAAACGGCGAGCCTTTGGCCATCATGCCGGATGGCGTCGTCCAGCGCACCCGGGTCGGGGCGACCAACGGGCTCGGCGTCAAATATATGGCACGCAAGGATGCTAAATCGATCGGTATTCTGGGGTCGGGATGGCAAGCCGTCACGCAGCTCCAGGCAGCCTGCGAAGTGCGGGATATCCAGAACATCAAGGTCTTTAGCCCGAACGAAGGACACCGTGTCACCTTCGCGCAGGAAATGAACGATTTGCTGGGGTGCGAAGTTTCTCCGACGAACACGGTGGAGAGCTGCGTCGCCGATGTCGATATTGTTCTCTGTTCTTCAAACAGCATCGAAGCGATCTTCTTCGAGCGATGGCTGCGCCCCGGACTGCATGTCAGCGCCATCAAAATGCCCGAGATCGAGGAAGCCGCGCTCCGAAAGGCGGACAGGGTGGCACTCCATTTTGGGCAGAGACAACCCGACACGATCAGGGCGAAGGGCGTAAACCCGCCCGACCGCCGGGCGGGCACCGGTTGGGCCGTGCACGAGGAATTCGATTTCGATTCCTGCCCCAAGCTGCCGCAGTTCATTGCCGGCGAAGAAATCGGGCGGATCAATGATTCCGAAACAACGTGCTTTATCAATGATATGGGGCTTGGCCTTCAATTCGCGTCCGCCGCCGGTCTTGCCTATCGCAAGGCCAAGGAGGCGGGATTGGGCAATGAACTGCCGACGGACTGGTTTACTGAAGACGTACATCCCTGACGCACCCAACATCCCCGAGATGCCCTAAAGGGCTGTCTGTCCCGATAGGGGGCTCTTTAATTCGTCTTACAACCGTAATAGAATTTTAGCCGTTAGTTTTCCTCTTCCCCCTACTCGTCTATGGAGATTAAGACAGTGAGTATTAAACGATTCCTCTTCGGCGTCGCAGCTGGCGCGGGCCTAGTTCTCCCTACGGCATCCGTCAATGCGGATGCGGTATCCGATTTTTACAGCGGGAGAAATTTTGAAATACATGTCGGGTTCGCCGCCGGTGGCGGATACGACGTCTATGCACGGCTACTTTCACGCTATATCGGCGAACATATTCCAGGCAAGCCAACTGTCATCGTCAAAAACCGTACCGGCAGCGCGACCATCAAGCTTACAAACCTGCTCTACAACAAAGGCCCAATTGATGGCACTGTCATGGGAATGGTCGCGCGCGGCATTCCCACGCACACACTCCTGGGCGGTAAGGGCGCTAAATTCGATCCGACCAAATTTCACTGGATCGGCAGCATGAATAACGAAGTCAGCGCATGCATGTTGCACAAGCGCTCCGGTGCCTCCAATTTTGCCGACGTTCTCAAGAAAAAGGTCGTCGTCGGCGGTCAGGGAGCAAGTTCCGACGCCGATCAGTTTGCCAACTTCATTACCAATCTGATGGGTGCCCAGTTCAAACTCATCACCGGTTATCCGGGAACAGCCGTTACCGTGCTGGCGCTCGACCGGGGTGAGGTCGATGGTATCTGCGGATGGTCCTGGACCAGCGTCAAGCAGATGCGGGGCGGAGAGCTCAAGGCAGGCAATATCTACCCCGTTCTGCAGATGGCGCTTAAAAAGCACCCTGATCTTCCCAACGTTCCGCTGATTACCGATATCGCCCGCACCGACGGACAGCGCAAACAGATGGAGCTCATCTTCTCGCGCCAGACAATCGGCCGTCCCTTCCTGTTGCCGCCGCAGGTGCCGAAAGAGCGTGTCGTCGCCATTCGCAAAGCCTTTGTGGATACGATGAAGGATCCAAAATTTATTGCAGCGGTGCAGAAATCAAAGCTCGAACTCAACTGGGTCTCAGGCGATGAAGTTCAGACACTGGTCGAGACAGTGCTGGCAACGCCCAAGGATATCGTCGAAGCAACCAAGCAGAACCTGTTTCCCAAGGGTCCGGTGCAAACAGCCAAGCTGACCTATATCGATGCGAAAGGAAGCATTGCCGAAATCCAGCGCGGTGGTCGCAGAGTCGTTCTCACCGTCGACGGAAAGAAAACCAAGATCGGGATTTCTGGCAGCGGTACAAAAATCATGGTCGATGGGAAAAAAGCGAAACGAAGCGCCTTTAAGCCCGGCATGAGCTGTGTCTTCAGCTACCTCGGAGAAGGCACAACGGCACGGTCTGCCGACTGCAAGTCATAAAACCCCGCTTTTCCGGGCAAGAGCCCATTGAAGCAAACAGCGTCACCCGTATCTGCGGGTGGCGCTGTTTCTTTATAAATGCCCCCTGATGACCTACGACATACCGAAAAATCGTGCTAATTTGACCACACGATGAGTACTGCTACGACCTCCACGATGGGACGCGATGCCCGGGTTCTGACACTGGTCAGTACCGGGCATTTTATGAGCCATTATTCGCAAATGGTCCTGCCGCCGCTTTTTCCGCTCATGGCAGCGGATTATGGCGTTGGATATGCGGCCCTCGGCCTCATCATCACGCTGATCAATGCGTCCGGCGCAATGGTCCAGATTCCGGTTGGGTTTCTGGTCGATCGCATTGGCGCAAAATCATTGCTGATAGCCGGTCTGCTGATCAAGACTTTTGCCCTGGGCGCCATGGCGTTTACCGATTCCTATGAAATGCTGCTGGTTCTGGCCGTGCTGGCAGGAATTGGGCATAGCGTCTTTCATCCGGCTGATTACGCGATCCTTATGTCCAGCATCGACGAAAGCCGTATTGGCCGCGCCTTCAGCGTCCATACCGCCTCGGGTAATGCAGGATCCGCCATCGCCCCCCTCCTCATCCTGATGATCGCCGCACAGTGGGGCTGGAAGACGGCCTTGGTATCGATAGCCATTCTGGGTGCTGTCACGGCTCTAGCCATGATCCTGCAGAGCAGCGTCCTGCAGGACCATGTCGGCGCCAAGAAAAAAAAGAAAGACGACGGCGTCCCCTCTCATGCCGGCAACAGCCTCGTCGAGGGCATAAAGCTGCTGCTCCGCCCCCAGATCCTGATCCTCTATATGTTCTTCCTGATCACCGCGATGATCACCGTCGGGATCAATACCTTTACCGTTACCGGCCTGACACAGGTGCACGGAACATCCCTGACAATGGCCGGAACCGCCCTTACCACCTATCTCGTAGCCGGGTTGGTCGGCATCCTTGTCGGTGGCGTCATCGCAGACAAGACCAACCGCCACAACGTCATCGCCGCCACCGCCTTCGTCATCACAGCGGGATTGATGATCGTTATCGGTCTGTACGATTTATCGCCGCCTCTCCTGATGGCCACCTATGCCGTCATCGGCGTGGTTATGGGACTCATCAGACCAGCCCGCGACATGATGGCCAAGGCCCTCACTCAAAAAGGCGATTCCGGCAAGATGTTCGGCTTTATGTCGAACGGCCATTTTGTGGGAGCTGCGATCGTCCCGGTCCTCCTCGGATGGGTCATCGATCAGGGGCAGGCGCAATGGGTGTTCTGGCTGTGCGCGATATTTGCCATCACGGCATTGCTGTCGCTGATGACGACGACTGTCGGCACCCAAAAAACCGGTCAGGTTCCAAAAGTATAAAGGAAGCTAGGCCGCGCGGCCTGTGGCACGACGCCGGGCGCGCGTTGGCCGTGTGCCCCCCTCGTCGTCTTCAAACAGCTCCGCCAGCTTGTCCATCATCGTGCCGCCAAGCTGTTCGGCATCCATGATGGTAACCGCGCGCTTGTAGTAGCGAGTGACGTCGTGACCGATACCGATCGCGGCAATTTCCACCGGCGACTTTGTTTCGATCCATTCGATTGCAGAGCGCAAATGGTTTTCGAGGTAATTGCCGGGATTGACCGAAAGCGTCGAGTCGTCGACCGGCGCTCCGTCAGAAATGACCATCAGGATCCGCCGCTGCTCGGACCGGGCGATCAGCCGGTTATGCGCCCATAGCAGAGCCTCACCGTCGATATTTTCTTTCAGCAACCCTTCGCGCAGCATCAATCCGAGACTCTTGCGTGCCCGCCGATAGGGAGCATCCGCGCTCTTATAGATGATGTGCCGCAGATCGTTGAGCCGTCCGGGGCCCGCCGGTTTGCCATCGGCAAGCCATTTCTCACGCGATTGACCGCCTTTCCAGGCGCGCGTGGTAAAGCCGAGGATCTCGACCTTCACGCCGCACCGCTCAAGCGTCCGCGCCAGGATATCCGCGCTCATCGCCGCAACAGCAATTGGCCGGCCCCGCATCGAGCCCGAATTATCAATCAGCAGCGTGACGACCGTGTCCCGGAACTCGGTTTCGTGTTCCATCTTGAACGACAGCGGATGGGTCGGATTCGTGACCACCCGCGACAGGCGGGCAGCATCCAGAATCCCTTCTTCAAGATCGAACTCCCAGGACCGCGACTGCTTGGCCATCAGGCGCCGCTGCAAACGGTTTGCCAGCTTGCCGATGATGCCTTGGAGGTGCGACAGCTGCTGGTCGAGGTGATGGCGAAGCCGGGTCAACTCCTCCAGTTCGCAGAGATCGAGGGCATCGATGGTTTCGTCATACTCCATGGTGTAAGCCACATAGCGCGCCCGCGCGCCGTCACCATCGCCCTGGCTCCGCCGCCGGCGCTCGGAGTCCGGCATATCCTCGTCGTCGGCGCCGGTCATGGCGTCTTCGTCGGTTTGTTCGGTGCCTTCTTCCTCCTCGGTCTCCTCCGAGTCTTCCTCGCCGCTCGGGGCCTCGGTGGCCTCCGAGGTTTCGCCGTCCTCTTCGTTTTCCTCCTCGGATTCCTCCGGGCTCTCTTCGCTGACCTGATCGTCGCCCTCTTCCCCCTCGTCATCGAGGTCGAGAAGATCGAGATGGAACAGAACCTTGTCGAGCGATTTGGCGAAAGCTTCCTGATCCGCGATATTGGCGCGCAGATCATCAAAATCCGCACCAACACGCGATTCCAGGAAGTTGCGCCAGTGGCCGAGCGCGTTTTGCGCCGACGCCGGCAGCTCCTCACCCATCAGCTGTTCGCGGCAAAGCAATCCGACGACATCGGCCAGCGTCACGTCTTCGCGGTCCGCGACCCGGGAATAGCCCGCCTGGCTGCAGCGTTCCTCGAACGCAGCCCGGAGATTGCCCTTTACTCCCTTATAGACGTCCGAGCCAAGCGCTTCGACGCGAACCTGCTCCAGGGACTCGAAAACCGCCCTCGCATCGGGAGAACCCGGTGCAAACTGTCTGTGAATGTCCTCGTCATGGAACTTCATACGAAGCGCCATGGCATCCGCAGCCCCCCGCAGGTGCGCGACATCTTCTTCCTTGAGGTCGCGCGGAGGGGCCGGCAGGCGGGCATTGTTCCCCACCAGCCGGGCCTCAGAGCCAAAGGTAACCTGCAGCTCTTCGTTTTCGGAGATCGCCCGCATCGCGGCGGCCGTCACCTGGCGGAAATTTTCAACCGGGTTGTCGTCAGACGCCATGCCCTGCCTTCGCCCTCAGAAATGATGTCAGGCGCGCGCTGCAGCGACCGACTTGTACTCAGGAAGCTCCTCGCCGAAACAGCGCTGATAATACTCGGCCACCGTCGTGCGTTCGAGCTCATCGCACTTGTTCAGGAACGTCATCCGGAACGAGACGCCAAGATCCTTGAATATCTCGGTGTTTTCCGCCCAGGTAATGACGGTCCGCGGAGACATAACGGTCGAAATATCGCCCGCCATAAATCCCGCCCGCGTGAGGTCGGCGACCCGCACCATGGCCGACACCTGCTCGCGGCC
Organism: Pseudomonadota bacterium; assembly: GCA_027592155.1. Taxonomy (GTDB): domain Bacteria; phylum Pseudomonadota; class Alphaproteobacteria; order Rhodospirillales; family UBA2165; genus JAQCKY01. The sequence continues at coordinate 3,023 of JAQCKY010000010.1, read as the reverse complement.
CTGCTCCGTGTCATAGGACGGCACCTTAGCCAGCACGATTTCGACTTCCTTGTCGTGCGGCAGGTAATTCAGCGTCGTCACGAGGTTCCAGCGATCCATCTGCGCCTGATTGATCTGCTGCGTGCCGTGATAGAGGCCGGTCGTATCGCCGAGACCGACCGTGTTCGCCGTGGCGAACAGGCGGAAGGAAGGATGCGTATGAATGACCTTGTTCTGGTCGAGCATCGTCATCTTGCCGCCGGATTCCAGCACGCGCTGAATCACAAACATGACGTCAGGACGGCCTGCATCGTATTCATCGAATACCAGCGCAACCGGATGCTGCACCGACCAGGGCATGATGCCTTCGCGGAACTCGGTCACCTGCTTGCCGTCCCTGAGAACGATGGCGTCCTTGCCGATCAGATCGATACGGCTGATATGGCTGTCGAGATTGACGCGGATACAGGGCCAGTTGAGACGCGCAGCAACCTGCTCAATATGGGTCGATTTTCCGGTGCCGTGATAGCCCTGCACCATCAGCCGGCGATCATGGGAAAATGCCGCCAGGATCGCGATCGTCGTATCGTGATCGAAGCAATAGGCTTCATCGATCTCCGGGACTTGTTCAATCCGCTTGCTGAATGCCGGGACCATCATGTCGATGTCCAAGCCGAAAACCTCCCTAGCGGATATTTCAATATCCGGGAGGTCTATCCCAAAATCGTTTTCACCGTTGGTGCCAGACGCATCAGCCAACGAACCATCTCCTATAAAAATTCATCGTCACGCCCCATTCGATCCACGAAACGGCTCACCGCCTGCTTGGCGACATTCCGTATCGAGGGGCCTTACCTTTTTCCTGTAGAGAAAGGGGGAGGCGCTCGGGGGACGCCCTCGGCTGCGGAGTATACTGGTCGCTATGGACCGACTCAAGGACCCGAGGGAAAATTGATAACACTATGACTTTAAATCATTTTACCCGATCAGCCGGATAATCAGTCGCAGCTCGATCACGATCAAAAGCCCAATAACAATGACGTTGAAGGTTTGTGGATTGAAGAATTTCGACAGCCAGACGGCAAGCGGTAAAAATATCGCGATCGGAATCAAGGCAAGCAGGCTTTCATAGGTTCGCTCCAGATCGATCAAACCCAGCCAGATAAAGGACAATAACTGCGTCAGACCGAAAATCTGGAAGAGGATGGAAACCCCATAAACATATTGCTGTTGCGTGAGCCCAAGCGAATGAACATAGGGCGCAATCACCGGCCCCGACGAGCCGACAGACCCCTGCACCACGCCGCCAATTCCCACGACGGCCAGGGCCCGGTGTCGGCTCAGCCCTTCGGGCAGATGGACTTTTCGCTTGGTAATCACCCCAAACAGATAGCCGCCCAGCCAGAGCGCCATAAAGAGAACCAGGTACCAGTTGGGCAGGATCGACAGCATCAGCGCGCCGATGACGACACCGATGATCCCCGCAACAAACAACCACGGCAGATTGTCGATCTTCACGGCGTGTTGGCGATAGACCCACATCAGCCAGATATTGATGACAAAGGACGGGATCACCATAATCGCCACCGCCTTGTCGACCGGCATAAAGCCGGCCATGACCGGAATCGCGACCATCGGCAAACCAAGCCCGGATATCCCCTTTACGAGAGATCCGACAGCCAGTGCCAGGAAAATGATCGTCAGAGATTCTATCGAGAGCGACATGCGGCGAATGCCTAATAGCGAGTGCAACGTTAAATCTGTCAGATCGCCTGCCACGCGTCACCCTGACACAACCGCTTTTGAAAAGAGACGATGGCGGTCTAATATCCGCACATGGACGACATCTTCCTTTTTAGCACTGGAGCCACACCGCTACTCGTCAGCCTGCCGCATGACGGAACGCTGATTCCCGGCGCAATAGCGGACCGCATGACGGATATCGCGCGCACGACGCCGGACACTGACTGGCATATGAGCCGACTTTACGATTTCGCCGCGGATCTCAGCGCCAGCACGATTGCCGCGACCCATTCGCGCTATGTGGCCGATCTCAACCGCGCGCCGGATGGATCGTCGCTTTACGATGGCGCCAACAATACCGAGCTGGTCCCGCTGACGACATTCGATCTCGAGCCCATATACCGGCCCGGCGAGCAACCGGACGCCGCAGAGGTCAGTGATCGCAGAAATCGCTACTGGCAGCCTTATCACCAGAAATTGCGGGACGAACTCCATCGGCTCAGGGAAATTCACGGTTTCGCCATCCTGTTCGAAGGCCATTCCATTCGCTCGGTTGTCCCCCGCTTCTACGATGGGGTGATCCCCGATCTCAATCTCGGCAGCGCAGGCGGGGAGAGTTGCGACAAAGGTCTTGCGGCACGCGCCTTCGAAATCCTGGAGAGCTCCCCCTATGACGCCGTATTGGACGATCGCTTTACCGGCGGCTATATCACCCGGCATTTTGGATGTCCGGAGGAGAACATCCATGCGCTGCAGCTAGAACTGACCTGGAAAAACTATATGGAGGAAGAGCCGCCCTTCCGCTATGTGGCAGACCGGGCGGACCGGTTGAAACAGACGTTGCGGGAGCTCCTGGAGGGCATCCTGATCTGGGCCGACGAACACACAGTAAACTCAAACCGTAAATAGCGACGGACTGACAACGCAAAACCTGCTGCGTTGACGGAGGCTGATATGTTATTGTCATTTAACAAGATTAAGTCAGTTGGCGTCCTGTCTGGTCCTTCATAAATGATCTTTTGGCCTTTTCTCGCCATGGTAGTCCTCGTGCCGATCCCTCTCGGCTCGATCTATCCGTGGTCGTCTACGCTCATCTCCGTGGTCACCGGTCTGTTGCTGCTTGGCTGGACGGTCCAGGCGGTCTTCGATCCGTCGCAGCCGGCCATCGGCCTGAAGCGCTGCTGGCCGTTTATCGTCCCGTTCGCGCTGGTTGCCGCGTGGGTATGCATCCAGATTGAGGTACTCCCCGGATATCGGACAGTGACGTAAGCTACGGAGTCGGTGTCTTCTGGTCTTCAACG
>JAQCKY010000009.1 GCA_027592155.1 Pseudomonadota bacterium | reverse complement strand
GCTACGCGCTGGCGTTGCGCTCCAGATAGCTGGTCGGGTTTGCGCTTCGCCACACCAGAAAGATCGACGAGGGCCAGCACCTCGGCCACTCGGTCGTCGCGTTCGGACCGGGCCATGCCTTCTTGGCGGAGTCCATACGCGACGTTGTGAGCCACGGTCATATGTGGAAACAGCGCATAGGACTGGAAAACCATGTTCACGGGACGCTCGTAGGGCGGCACGTCGGTCATGTCTCGCCCGTTAATGATGATGCGTCCGCTATCGGGTAACTCGAAGCCGGCTATCATTCGCAGCAGAGTTGTTTTGCCGCAGCCCGATCCGCCCAGTAGGGAAAACAGCTCCCCGTTGTGTACTGTAAGATCGACATCGTCGACCGCAATCACATCGCCGAACCGACGGGTTACCCCGTCAAGAGCCAGGACGGCCTCTGGATGCGCTGCTACGCCGTCGCGTCGGCGTGCCGGAGTCATCATTGGCCGGTTTTGATCCGTGTCCAAATGCGTGTCCTCATGCGGTCGAAAGCCGGCGATTTAAGCGGCACGACGAAGAGCCGCTCCCGCGTTTCCTTGCTCGGATAGACAACCGGATCTTGGCGGCGCGACGCGTTGACAAATTTTTCGGCCCCGTCCACCGCATTTGCGTAACCAACGGCATTGGTGATCGGGCCGACAACATCCGGCCGCATCATGAAATTTATGAAGGCATGGGCGTTCAGAGGATGTTTCGCATCCGCCGGTATGGCCATGACGTCGATCACGGCCTGCGCTCCCTCCCTGGGAAGGAAGACTTTTATATCCACCCCGCGTTTAGCCTCTGCTGCTCGGTCCCGCGATTGGATCAAATCGCCGCCATAACCGTGCGACACGCAGACACCGCCGTTGGCAAGGTCGTTAATGTAGGACGACGAGTGAAAATATTTGACGAAGGGCCGGATCTTCTGGATCAACGCTGCGGCTTTGTCCAGGTCCGCACGCTTCTCCGTCCCCGGATCGATACCCAGATAGGCGAATGCGGCGGCGAAGACCTCGTTGGGGTCGTCGAGCAGCGATATTCCGCAGGCCGAGAGTTTCTTCGCCCAGGCTGGGTCGAAAATCAGCGCCCAACTGCCGACAGGGGCACCCGACGCAATCGCTTTTACCTTGACGACATTATAGCCTAAGCCTGTGCCGGCAATCATATAGGGTACAGCGTGAGAATTGCCGGGATCGCTCACGGTGAGTGATTTAAGAATTGACGGCGAAAGGTTCTTCCAATTCGGCAGCCGGTTGCGATTGAGCTTGCGATAAATGCCCGATTTAACCTGTCGGGCGACAAACGGCGAAATCGAGGGAAAGACGACGTCGTAACCAGACGAGCCCGCCATCAATTTAGCCTCAAGAACTTCGTTCGAATCGTAAACGTCGTAATTGACTTTGATGCCAGTCTCCGCTGTGAAGCGTGCGAGCGTGTCCTTGGCGATGTAATCGGACCAGTTATAGACGTTGAGGGTTTTCTCTTCGTCGGCCGCCGCAAGACCAGGGATTGCCACGGTGATCGCCGATATCAAAATCGTAAAAAATAGCCGCATTTCAGCTCCGCTCTAGGCCTGCCGTATGTCTTACCGGGCCATGCCGGGCAGGATGCCAAATCCGGTACGGAGCATTCTCCCAACCCGCTTTTCTGTCAACAAATTCTGCAAGGTCGGCCAACGAAAGTTACTGATTCGTATAAAATTATGAATTCTTCGTCGGATATTGACCGCACCAATCGAAGATTCCCATTGATGCCACGGTAATCCGGCTGAGATCATGACACTCTCAAATGATGTTTTTACGAGGGCGATCCTGCGCGGTTGGCGCAAATGCCAGCCAGGTCCAGGTGACCTCTGCGGTTTTGTTTCTCGCTTGTATTGAATCCGCTGATTTTCTGAAGATTGAACGAAAGCCTTGTTCGAGTGCCAAGTCGATAACCTGTTCTGGGTCACTCTCGAAACAGGGACGGTCCGAGGTTCCTGGGCCGTGGCGCAGAGACATAATTAGGAGACCGTCAGCGCTGGTGAGGCGTCGAAGAACCGGCATCGTCAATCGCCTTTCATCCTCGTCGAGGTGATGCCAGATCGCGCCCAGTACTAAGAGATCGAATTTTTCTTCACGTTCTAAAACATGCGGCAATGTTGGAAGAGTGTCATCGAGCCATTGAATATTGGGGGAGGGATGTAATTTGATTCCGGCCTCGCGCAGCTGGCTTACCGGTTCGACCGCCAGAACCTTTTGACCCCGGTCGGCAAACCACGCCGCGTCGCGACCGGTGCCCGCGCCGATGTCGATAACGCGCTTAGCGCCTTGCGATAGAAGATGATCAACCGGTGTGTACAGTTCGGCTGAGGAGACGGCTTCAAATCGAGGGATTAGCCCGGCAGATGCCTTCTCATAGCCTTGAATTGCCCGGCTCATCTTGCGTCCCTCACGGCCAATAAACGCGTAATGTTAACACCTCGATTTCCGATTTTCGTCAACATTAGACGATTAATGCAGGATGCTCGAAGTAGTATTCCGCAACGCAAAACTTGACATCCCATCCGAATAGGCCCATCTATCGGGTTCATCGTTCCACTCGCGATTGCGCGAAGCCGCCGACTTTTAGGCGCGTTTATGTCCCGAGAACGAATTTCAAAATCCGCAAAACCCCGGCCGCGCCTGGGGAAAGGCAAAAAACCGGGCAAGTGACTCGCTTGATGCGGCACTGAAACCCGGCAGAAAGATAATTTTACATGACGACCACTGATTTTGGGGCGCTCGGCCTTATCGAGCCCCTGTTGCGTACTCTGCGTGACGAAAACTATACACAGCCTACCCCCATCCAAACCGAAGCCATTCCGCATTTGTTGTCGGGTCGGGATTTGCTGGGCATTGCCCAGACCGGTACCGGTAAGACGGCGGCTTTTGGGCTTCCGATCCTCCAACACCTCGCTGATGGGCGGCAAAAACCGCAGCCCAAAACAACGAAGGCGTTGATATTGGCGCCGACACGAGAGCTTGCGATCCAGATCGCACAGGCGCTCCGGACCTATGGCAGCCGATTAGATCTGCGCCAAGCCGTAATCTACGGTGGTGTTGGCCAGAAACCTCAAGTTGATGCTCTGCGTCGCGGGGTCGATATCGTAGTCGCAACACCCGGCCGCTTGCTTGACCTCATGAACCAGCGGCATCTGCGCCTCGACGGCGTCACTCATTTTGTCTTGGACGAAGCGGATCGCATGCTCGATATGGGCTTCATCCATGACGTTCGGAAAGTCGTCGCCCAACTACCGAAAGACCGCCAGACGATGTTCTTTTCGGCAACCATGCCGAACGCCGTCACCGGCCTTGCCAGCGATATTCTCAATGACCCGGTTCGTGTTGAGGTAACGCCGCAATCCACCCCGGTGGACCGGATCGATCAGAGCGTCTATTTCGTTGAGGCCTCTGATAAAAACAGTTTGTTGACGAAAATTTTGCGGGAGCCTGCCTTCAACAAGACCATCGTCTTCACGCGGACGAAACATCGTGCCAACCGTGTCGCGCTGCAGCTTGAGAAGTCCGGCATCTCCGCTGACGCGATCCATGGCAACAAGTCGCAGGCCGCCCGCCAGAAAGCGCTGAAGGAATTTACCAACGGCCGGACGAGTGTATTGGTTGCGACCGACATCGCCGCGCGGGGAATCGACATCGATGACGTGACCCACGTCATCAATTACGAACTGCCCAACGTCGCGGAGGATTACGTTCACCGTATCGGCCGCACGGCCCGGGCCGGCGCGTCTGGGGTTGCCATTGCGCTCTGCGATCCGAGCGAACAGGCCTATTTGCGCGATATCGAGAAACTGACCAAACAGACCCTAACAATTGCCGGCGGCGAGCCCGCCGAGCATGACCCCGCCAATGCGAACCAGCGGCGCGGGAGTAACAATCAGGCGAGAGGCCAAAGGCATCACAGCCCGAAGCCGACGAGCAATAAACCAAACGGCTCCGGCCCGTCAGGCCGCCGGCCGAAGAACCGGAAATTCCGGGGCCAAAAACAAAATAGAGCTGCCTGAAGCTCGCCCTCCCGCCTGCGCAACGCCCGCTTCGTCGGGCGAAAGCAGGTCGACAGGCTCAGGGTGAGGGGTTTCGTATTACTCCCCATATTGAGCCCGTCGAAATAGGGGGTGGCAGGGAGTCTCAGGCTGCTTATTGTCCCTTTCGGAACAAAACTTCGCCACGCCGGTGAACCAACAGCTTTTCCAGCGACTTGGGATCGAAATAAGCCTCGACACGCTGGCCCTCCGGGGTGGTGCCATATACTTCGTAGCAGCCGCCATCGATCTTGATCTGGCGGACCTGCCAGCCTTCACTTTTTATCTTTTTGGTGAGCTGCTCCTGGGTCTTCCAGGTAGATTGCGCACCTGACTCACAGGTCAAGTAACCCGTCGCGTGGGCGCCTGAAATCGGGAGCAATAATGCCGTGGCCATCGATGCCGCCAAGATTATTTTCATGAAAATCTCCAAATATTAGATGTTAAATACATCGTGACGCGATAGGCCTCGAGCAATGCCAGCGGTATGAAATTCACCAGGGCAGGGCCAAGATTGTTGTGAACGAATATCCAATGGATCAGCGTCAAAATTGCGGCGCCATAAACCCAGCGATGTACTACCGGCCACCATTTCCGCATCCGTCGCATCGCACCGTCGCTGCTCGTGATTGCCAACGGCACGAAGATCAGCATGGCGGCCCAACCGGTCCAGATACCCAGCGTCAAGGATTCGGCGGCCATCGCCCGTAGCGATTCCATATCGACGATGTAAAACAAAGTGTGCAACGCGGCGTAGGCGAAGGCCGCGACCCCCAATGCCCGCCGTCGCCGGGCCAGCCAGCGCAGCCATGACGCTGCCGGAAACAGCATCCGCAAGGGGGTCAGCATCATCGCGACAATCATCAAACGGGCTGCAAATTCACCGCTCGGATGAAGCAATGATTCAGGACTTGCCCGCCCGGACCCGAATCCAATGATCATCGGGATTGACGGGACGGCGAGCACTGCCCAAAAGAAGCAGGGGTGATTTAGGAAAGCGCGAATTCTGTGCATGATTGCCCTAACGCCTATTGCAGCGAAATCCGTCGTAACTGGAAAACCATACAGGTTGGCAGGCCGGAATGATCGGTTACGTTGGTGAATGATAAGCTAGGGAGAATGTGTAATGGAATTTGGGCTTCAATTTTTTCCGACGGTTGGGCCGTCCGAGATGTCGGGCCAATCCTATTTTGAGGATTGTCTGGAACTCGTGGCCTTGTGCGACGAGCTTGGCTACCGGCACGTGCGGACGGTGGAGCACTATTTCCATGAGTATGGGGGCTATAGCCCTAACCCGCTCATCTTCCTGACGGCGGCGGCGGCGCGAACCAAACTGGCGCGGCTTATTACCGGCGCAATTCTACCGGTGTTTAATCATCCCCTCAAAATCGCCTCTGAAATTGCCATGGTCGATGCCCTGACCGGAGGGCGGCTCGAAACCGGGTTTGGGCGCGCCTTTATCCCCCACGAATTTGAGCGGTACGGAATCAGCCTGGATGAAAGCCGGGCGCGGTTCAACGAGGGGCTCGCCCAGATCACCCAATTGCTGGAGGAAGAAAACGTAACCTGTGACGGCCAATTCCACAGTTTCAAAAACACCACGGTCTTGCCCCGCCCAACTCAAAGCCCGCGCCCGCAATTTTGGGTGGCGACGACCCAGAGCGAGGAATCTATCGCGGCGGCGGCGCGGGCCGGCCATTGGATTATGGCGATCCCCTTGACCGGCGGTGTTCTGAAACCCCTGATCCAGCTCTATCGTGAGACATGGAAAGAGGCTAAGCATCCGGGCGAAGGTAAGGTGATGTTGTCCTATCACGTCCTATGCTGGCCTGACGAGGTGGAAGCCGCGGATATCGCCCGGCCCCGGCTCAACGCCTATCTTAAGGCATTCGGCGATTCAGCCGGGGATTGGACCGCGGGTACGGCTTCTGCCGACTATCCCGGTTACGACAAGATGATCGCGTTCATCAAGTCGGATACCTTCGACAATGCTGTCGAACGCGGCGCGGCTTGGGTCGGCACGCCGGAAAAAATAATCGATCAGATCCGCAGCTACGACGAGGCGGTCGGCCATTTTGATGTTGCCTCCCTGCAGATGAACTTTCACGGCTTGCCCACCGATATCACGGAGAAATCCGCGCGTCTGTTTTCGGAAAAGGTGATACCTCACTTCGCGGATTAGGGGCTTGTTTGGCAGTCGTGCAACCAGCCGCTAATCCTCATGCTGAGCTTGTCGACCTACCTTCGCCCGCTGAAGCGGGCTTCGCGCAGGCGGGAGCATGAGGTGCCACCTTTCCCTTCGACGCGCTCAGGACGAGGACTGGGGAAATGGTTCCTCATGGTGAGTTTATCGAACCATGTGATGCCACCTCTCCCCTCGAGGGCTTCAGGGTGAGGCACACCGACCATTGTCTTCCTGATAGATGGTGCTTCGGATGGAGGCATGGGGGATTATCGCTTGGATCTACGTGAGATGAAGGTGAAGATCCAGGACAGGATCGGTTTTATTTTCATCAGAACGAAAAATGTCATCCCGGAGAACACCATCCATTTGGTGGCGATGACGTCAAACCGTGCGCCACCTGCAATATCCGGCCATTCGAAAACAAATCCCGCTAGCAGACTGACCGTCGCCGCAATTGTCCAATAGCGCCCGCCCGGTTCTTCTCGGGCAGGGCCACGGCCACGGGCGTGACGGCGGATATCGAAGATATTGATCTGTCCGTGCCGCCTAATCACCTCATCGACGAAGCCGTCGTTTTTCGGTTTCTCGGCCATGCTCATCATTAACAGGTTTTGTAATCCACTGGCGGTAACTTCCACGCGTTGAGAGCATCAACGGTGTGCTTGCTTTGACCGAGGCCGGATGACAATTTTCGCCTATGTCCGAACATTATCACTACATCATCGTCGGCGCCGGGAGTGCCGGATGCGTACTTGCCAACCGGTTGAGCGCGTCGGGTGAATACCGTGTGTTGCTGTTGGAGGCCGGCGGCCGGGACAGCAATCCCTGGATCCATATTCCGTTGGGATATGCCAAGCATTTTACCAATCCGAAGGTCAATTGGCTCTATCACGCCGAGGCGGGGACGGAATGGGTGCAGCGAAAAGTGTTCCATCCACGCGGCAAAATTCTGGGTGGATCGAGCTCAATCAACGGCATGGTTTATATCCGGGGTCAAAAAGAGGACTACGACCACTGGCGCCAGCTCGGCAATACGGGGTGGAGCTACGACGATGTGTTGCCCTATTTCCGGAAAGCCGAGGATCAAGAGCGCGGCGGAGATGATTTTCACGGCACCGGCGGCCCGCTTGCCGTGTCGGATCCACGGGAACCCCATCCTCTGGCCGACGCCTTCCTCGAATCTGCCGAACAGGCCGGCTATGCCCGTAACGCCGATTTCAACGGCGCCGAGCAAGAAGGTTTTGGCTATTATCAATGGACGATGCGCAACGGGCTCCGCTGCAGTGCTGCCGTCGGTTACCTGAAGCCGGCTCGCCACCGCTCTAACTTAAAAGTCATTACTCAGGCGCATACGACGCGCATTGAATTTGACGGCAAGCGAGCGACTGGCGTGACGTACCGGAAAGGCAATGCTCTGGTGACGGCCCAACTCGCCGACGGCGGCGAAGTCTTAGTCTCCGGCGGGGCCTATAATTCACCGCAGTTGTTGCAGTTATCGGGGGTTGGTCCGGCGGGGCTTTTGCGCGACCACGGGATCGAGGTCGTTGCTGATTTGCCGGGTGTCGGGTCCAACCTGCAGGATCACTACAACGGTCCGTTGATGTATAAGATCAATCAGCCGATTACGGCCAACGACGTTGCCAATAAACTGAGCCATCGGATCAAGGCGGCATTCAAATACGCCGTGGGACGCAAAGGTCTGCTCCATATGGGCGTGGCCTATGCAGGCGGCTTCATTAAGGCGCATCCGAACTCCGCGACACCGGATATCCAGCTGTTGTTTATGTTATTGAGCTCGGAAAAGGTTGGCGAGGCGGCGCATCCCTGGTCGGGTGTGTCGGTTGTCACGACCTTGGCCCGGCCGGAGAGTAGGGGATCCGTCGAGATCGCCAGCGCCGATCCCTTCACGCCGATAGCAATCCATCCGAATTACATGACCGAGAGCAAAGACCGGGACACGCTGATCTACGGCCTGAAAGCCGCTCGCGAGATTATGAATCAGTCGGCACTGGCACCTTATATCGAAGCGGAGCACGCGCCGGGAAGCGAGTGCACGACCGACGAGCAGTTGCTGCAATTTCTTAAAGACGCTGGGAGAACCAGCTATCACCCGATCGGGACTTGTGTGATGGGCTCAGGCACCATGGCCGTGGTCGACGAGCGGCTCCGGGTGCATGGCATGAAGGGGTTACGGGTCGTCGATGCCTCGATCATGCCGTCCTTGGTTTCCGGCAATACCAATGCGCCGACGATCATGATCGGCGAAAAAGCCAGTGACATGATCCTGGCCGATGCCCGGTGAGGAATGCCATTCGTTTCGATGGAGGGGTTAGGGGATCTATAGGTTCTGTCCCAACGAAGGCCTCGATAGCATCCGGTAACACATTCTCCGTCGACGCGATATACCGATAACGCTCTGGTAACAGGCTTCCGTCAATGTCGGTGAGCGGCGCCGATAAAGGACCGCGCTAAACCTCGAAATTCATGCCTGCCATCAGTTCCGGGGTTGGTGCGCGGCCGCCCAGCGCTTCGGTGAACTTGTCGCGCAATACGCCGTAGTTATGTTCGACAAAAGGGGCGCTGGGAAATTCACTTTGTCCCGCACGCTGTTCCGCGCGTTGTCCCGCCAGGTGACCGGTCAAAAAACCCTTCCAGAACACCGGCGAATTATAGGTCTCGTTAAACCATTGGTACCCCGCCGCAGCTTGGCGGATACGTTCGTCTTCATTGTCGAGATAGTGGAGGATCGCGGCGCGGCATTCTTCATGTCCCGAATAGGTCGCGGCGGCTTCGGCAGGGATCGTCATCGAGGTATCGGGGGTCCGCTCGATCAGGCAAAACGCGCCGCAGGCCATCGCCTCGAAAATCTTACCACGGACGCCCCACTGGCCGGTCTCCCCCGCCGGGCAGAGGATGATTTTCGTGCTGTTGAGAACGTCCAGATAACCGGCTTCGTCGAGCCATTCGGCGGACCGGCCGTCGACGGCGTTTGCGCGTTCGACGTTGAAATGACCGCCGAAATGTTCGACCCGAACGCCGCGCTCGGCCAATGCCCGGTTAAGATAGGTAAGCAACTCGATTCGCACTTTATAGAGGCTGCCGATCAGGCCTATATCAATGGTCTTCGGGCTGCCGTTCGGTCGAAATTTTTCGGGTAGGACGTTATTGCCGGAAAGGAAGATGACCTTCTTACCCAGCGCCAGAACCTCGTTCCATAACCGGTAGCGGGCGTAACCCATGAAGGAACCGCATTCACAAAAATAGCTGCTGGCCAGGAAAAGCGGGCGTTCGAACCGGGCGGCGATGGCCTGGTCGGGAATGGTATCCCAGAAAACGCTGAGCACCGGATAGCCCCAGGATTCGATGTCGGCAATGTAGCCCGGCGGAATCGACTTATGCGGCCAGGTTGTTGAATTTACCACAAGGTTGGGCTGGAACCGCTTTACGGCCGTCAAGGCGCCGTCGATCATTGCCTCGAAACCCTGCTCGTTTTGGATTCGCTGATAGCCATAGTCTTCGAATTCGGTGATCACGCCCGAAGCCAACATGGGCAGGCGTAGCTCAATATTTCCGGCCTCGTTTTCGAAGTCGGTATATTGTTCATGATTGAAAAATAGAACCCGCATAACCCGAGAGAGTATGGCCCATCCCGTGACTGTCAAATCCAGATAATGTTCTGGCAACAGAATCTTGTTATCATAAGTCAGAGTTGATTCTGAATAATAAAGCGGGGTGGGGCGTGGCGGTTTCCCAACAGGGTCGGCAACCCGTTTTCGGGGGGATTTACGGCAAGCTGAGCAATCCAGCGCGCCAGGTCTTTATGATGGGGACTGTCTGGAAGCTGACCCAGTCTCAGCCCGCTCACCCCTTGCGGCTGCTGGAGATCGGCTCCTGGAGCGGGTTATCAACTCTCACATTTGCCTGGGCTCTAGACTATTTTGCGCATGGAGGGTCCGTCCATTGCATTGATCCATGGCTACCATATGTCGATAAGACTGTTAATCGAGCGGTGCTTTTTACGGCGATGGATGAAGTGGCGGCCAGTGGCGAAATTTATGATGTCTTCTGCCACAACGTCAGCTGTGGGCCCGGGGATGTGGAGATCACGCACAGTCGTGGCATGAGCCAGGATGTCCTGCCGACGATGACTGATGGTTCCTTCGACCTGGTTTATGTTGATGGGGATCATGTATACGGCGCGGTCGTATCGGACATCGAATCGGCGCGGCGTTTGGTGGCAGATGGAGGAATAGTCTGTGGCGACGACCTGGAAGCCCAAGCCCACGAGTGTCATGACTCAATCAATGATCTCGACGAAAACCTCGAATTTGTGACGGATACTGACGCGGCGATCTCGTTTCATCCTGGCGTAACTCGTGCGGTCGGTGAAGCCTTTGGCCCCGTATCCTGTTGGAACGGTTTTTGGGCGATGCAGAAAATGGGTGACACGTGGGCGCCGGTCTCGTTGGAAGGCATCCCCTTCAAACTGCCGCCTCATCTCCCCGCCGACATGGCGACGGCGATCCGCGACGAATTATTGGACTAAGCGCGATATGACAGATCAATTCGATGAACTCCGGCGTGCGGTGGGGCAGCGCGTATCAACGGAGGATGTGGTTTCCGCATCTCAGATCGGCCGTTTGGCCGGCGCGCTCGGGGTCGCGCATCCGGCGCCAAATCCGGGCGACGCGGTGCCCCATGATTGGCATACGGTATTCTTTCCCCGCCTCGCGGCGCTCGATGAATTACGCGAGGACGGGGCACCCCAATCAGAAGAGTTCGAGGTTCGCTCACCGTTGGAAATCAGCCGACAGCTTGGCCGGCGCAGCACCTATCATGATGCGCTCCGGATCGGCGACAACATCACGCGTGTCACCGAGGTATCGAATATCGCGATCAATGAGGCGCAACCGGCGGCCCTCATAACCATCCGCGATACCATAACGACCCCGCGCGGTGTGGCGGTCATCGACGAACGGGATCGGATTACGTTTGGGCCGGAAGGACCGGGCGACCTGATGCCTGTCCTCCCGGAAATTCCAGACGAAGCGTCATGGCGACGCAGCTACGATCCGACCGCCGTGATGATGTTTCGGCTGTCGGCGGTTCGCTACAACGGTCATCGGATCCACTATGATCGTGACTATGCAACCGAGGTCGAAGGCTTGCCAGGTCTTGTCGTGCCGCACACCTTAATTTCCGCTCTGATGCTTGAGATGTTACGCGCTCAATTGCCGGATCGTGACCTGGCGCGTTTTAGCTATCAGTCGATCAAGCGAATTTATGATCTCGGTGCATATGAAGTGTGCGGCAAGGTAGAGGAAGATCACGTGACATTCTGGGCCAGCGACCAAGAGGGCGCGGCCTGCACCATCGGCGAGGCGGAGTTGCGCGCTACTTAACCCGGCGTTTTTGCAGTTGCTGGATGCGGTTTCGAGTCTGCGCTTTTCGTCTGCTTTGGCTGGGCGGCAGGGTTTGTAGAACGCTTCTCAACGCCGTGATTTCTTCATCGACTAAATTCGCCCGGCTGGCGATCATCGCGTGGGTAGTGTGAAGGCGGTGGTTCCGAGGTTGGATGCCGGTGGCTTTGCGGATGTCGGTTAGCGCTGCTTCCGTCTTGCCGGTAGCCCGGGCTGTGAAACACCGCGTATGCATAGGCGAAGATGGACTCAGGTGTTAGGCCGGACGGAAGACCATCAGCCTCCACACCAAGACCGAGTTCTGATGCTAGGTCTCTGATAAACCCCTGTTGGAAATTGGTCGCTCTGCTGCTCCCGAGTAGCGCCAAGCCGCCACCAGGCTCAGCAGACAAGTAGAGCGGGAAGATATTAGCTATCCCTCGATTACTCACAAAGACTCTGCACTCGGTAAGTGTGGGGGTAGCGAGAAAATAGCAGTACTCCGGAACGTCGTACTCGAATTGCCGCATGGCTAGCAATCCCAGAGAATCTGCGGCAAGCATGTTCTTCATTACGGGATAGCCAGGCGTGCCAATGAAGCCGCGAGTCTTTCCGCTATACCAAGTATGGCGATAGTCGAACGGACGATAGAGGATTCGCCGAAACAGATCGTCTGACCCATGTTTCGTTACGTCGGCCTTCGCGTTCGCGACCTTCCAATCACGACTATCTGATCCGAGGCCAAATCGCTTCCGCAGTTCAGTGTCTGGGCGCAATCGGAACAGCTGAACTGCATCCTCAATTTCATTTCGCGTCCAGTGGATCGAAACGCCATCGCGTTCAGTTTTTACGCCGGGCCCATTCGTGATGAACACTTCGACAAGGCTCGGCCAACGCATGTAATCTTCTGTTCCACTGAAGTCCTTTGGCACAAAAAAGAATTGCGGCTCGTGTGGCTGGATGTCCACGACATCATGTCCAAGACTCCCTGGTCTCAAGAGGCATTCATACTTATGCTCGCGGGTACCCCAGATGTCTGTGTGTCGTACGGGTTGCGGCGAAGAGCTCCCAGCCACCAAGATGCTGATTCCAACTCCCTGCTGGATGTCAAAGACGTTCTCGTCCTTCGAGCCGTCGGGACATGATTCCTTCTTCGACGAGCTTCCATGCAAGTTGACGATGGATACTCTATGGAATGCATCCAGAAGAGATCGCCTCATTTGACGATGTGTGATTCCATCGATGTAGGTATTGTTCGTAATGAAGGCGAGTAGTCCAACGCCAGTCTGGCCTATAAGGTACTGGCCGAATCGAATGAACTTGATGAAGTCGTCGTCCAGATTGAGCTTCTTTTCGGCGAGCCCACGCTTGTAATCCTCCAAGAGCTTCATGATGAACGACATCTTGTTCATCATTCCAAAATTCGAGTACGGCGGATTACCGATCACGACGGTGAACTGCTGCTTTCGCTTGATCCCGTTGACGGCCTGCGCCTCGTGCGCCAGCGCCGGGATCGCGAACTCAAACGTCCCCGAGAAGTCCTGAGCCGGTTCCAGCGCGTTGGTCAGATAGATTCGCGCTCGCTCGTCGCTGCCGAAGCGGTAACCGGTCTCGTAGAGCTTGAGCCCGACCTTTAAGTGCGCGATGGCGTAGGGCGCCATCAACAGTTCGTAGGCGTGAAGGCGCGTCAGCAGGTGCTTGGGCACGTACTCGTTCCACAGCGACGCGATCTTCTTCTCACCGTGGCCCTGCGCCTTCCACTTGGCGACCATCGTTTTGTGAATGATGTCGATGACCTCAACGAGAAACGTACCGGTGCCGGTGGCGGGGTCGAGGATCTGTACAAAGGCCTGGTCGGGTGAGGTGCCCTCGGGAATCTTGAGATCCTTGCGGCGCTTGGCCATCTCGCCCCAGGTAGTCGTGTCGGCGAGCCCGTCTTCGAGGCCGAACTCGGTGCGCAGCAGCTCGTCCACCGAGCGCACGATGTAGGAGACCACCGGGCGCGGGGTGTAGAAGACGCCGCGCTGCATCCGCTTCTTGGCGTCGTACTCCTTGAGGAACAACTCGTAGAAGTGGATGACCGGGTCTTCCTGCGGGTTCTTGTCGCCGAAGTCGAGGACGACGGCTTCCATGTTGGCGTCGTCGAGCAGCTGCACGACTTCGCTCACGCCCAGCTCGTCGAAGTCGATGCCCGGCCCGCCCGCCTTGCCGCGTCGCCCGCCGACCTTGAGGAAAGTCTCCATCAACTCGCGCAGGAACGGGTTGGTGCGCA
>JAQCKY010000008.1 GCA_027592155.1 Pseudomonadota bacterium | reverse complement strand
CGCGAAGAATTTACTTTACCGAGTGGAGTGCCGGTCTGGGGTGGAACAGAGGGCCCGACGAGTACCGCTAGGGTGGCATCCGATAGAAAGTCGGCGGTGACGGTGACGGAGAAGTTCGCGACGCCGACGGATGGATGGATCAGCAACTTTTGGTGCATTCAAAAAGGAGACCCATTGGGCGAGCACGAAATGAAGGTTTCCGTAAATTGAAAATTGATGAAAATTTTCACGTTCGAGGTTGTGGCACCGAAGTAAGCGGTGGATTGGGCAAAGAAAAAGGAAGCGCCATTGTTGACGCTTCCTTCTGTGTTTCTGAGTGATCTTAGTTGCTGATCAAACGGAACCGGCGCTCGTCCCAGAGGCTTCCGGTAAGCATGTTTGGTACGAACTGTGCGTTCGAGTTCACGCCGCCGGCCGGGGCAATTCCGGACAATTCGTTACGGAACTTCTTCTTGTCCGCATGGACCTGATGAGCGGCCTGCGAAGCGGCACTGTCCCACATCTCAACGACGCTCATATGATTAGAGCGGTTGGACTGGGTCAACACGTCGAAACGCATGTTGCCGGCGTGTTTGCGGCTGGCTTTGGCGATCCCGATCAGCATCTCGTTGCCGCACGGACCGGCTGGGTTGATCTGGCGTTTGCAAGGGGCGAACTGCTCCGGCGGGATGATATCCGCATGGGTCACGACATAGATCGTCGAGCTGTTGCCCCTGGCGATTGAACCCGGCTTGGCGGCGACCAGACCGACATGGGGGCGTTCGTCAAAAGGCGCATAAAGGTGCGGCTCTAAGGCGTTGCGAAAGGCGATGGTTTCCGCTGATCCTGCATTGGCGGCACGATCTTCTGACGAGGCCCAAGCCTCTAAGATCAAGAAATGGTTGCCGCGGATGATCCGCTGTAGTCCCTCGAAGCGCATGTTGCCCTTCTTTTTCTTAGAGGCGGCGGTGTGCGCCTTGATCAAGGCGGAAACCCGGTCAGCCGTGCCGGCGGCGGCTTCAATATAGGTAACGACAAATGTCGGTTTGTCGGAAAGCATTTCACCGCTGCGAAGTTTAACGTCAGCGGCTTGAGCAACGGATGTGAGGCCAAAGGCCAGCACAGAGGCAGCAAGAATAGATTTTAGTGAAAACGTCATAGGTCCCTCCCAAATAGACGCGTTTACATCTCTCCCACATCGGTGGAAGAGTCCCTTATTTTTGCGCGTATCATTTATGAGGAATTTTTTAGTCGTGAAGCGGCGACACGATGGGTCTTATATAAGAGCGTGTCAATAGAATAAGGCCGCTCTCCACAACGTTGAGTGGTGATGAGCGGCCTTTATAATTGGGAGGTAAGTGTCAGCTAAAACCCAAAGAAACTGGTCGGCGGGACATATCCTCTAATGGGGGCAAACATGCCCATTACGCCGCCATACATACCGTGGACGATCAGGCTGCTGAACCAGGCCATCGGATGAATGTGTGAGAGGAAGAAGCCTTCGCGCAGGATAAACGGCACATAGAAAACGCCTGAAACCGCCCATAGGATGACGCCGTACACGGCGCCGCGGAATATCGCGTCGCCCGGCAGGTATTGTCCGACATAGGTCGTAAAGACCAGACCGAAAATGATGCCGTTGAAATAGATGACGATCATGCCCGGCCAATAGGGTGTGTTGGGTGCGTCCACTCCGGCGCCAGGCCCTACATCTTTCTCGAACGTGCGCGCGTAGGTGACGTTTGCCATGGCGCGGGAGAAATCAAGGCGGGGCAGTCCGAGGCTGTCGGACCACAGCGCCATTGCCAGCAGCACATAGCTGGCCAGGATGCCGACAAGGATCGAATGGACGAGAAATTCTAGCGTGATGCTCATGGTGTTGTCTCCGGATGGTTCCCCCAAGGCCGCGACTCCCAAAAGCGCGCGGTCCATGGGAATTCAATACCCAATTCCTCTACAAATTACTACGCCCAAGAGGATTTTGCGTGGTTAACCCCATAGTTCGTCGCTCGCGGTACGCGCGCCCTGAACCAGGGATTCAAGTTTGGCCCACATAATCGTCGGGTGTACCCGCTGGTACTCGCCGTCATTGACGATGTCGATACCGGTCTCAGCCTGACGTTTGACCACGGCGGTGACCTGTTCTCGTAGGGTCGTCTCATACGCCGATTGGGCACCCGGTTGTTGCTCCCACGCGGCCTCACCGGCTTTGAGAAGCTCCGGCGGCCGGATGAGGCTACCCACATGCGTGGTCAATATGCGGTCCTGGCTGTGTTTCATGGTTACTCCTTCGGACGGGATCTCTCAAACGAACAACGGCCGACAGTTTAGTGCCGGCCGTTGCGCTTATTAACGTTCGAAAAGGCTAGATGTATTTGGCAAACCCGCCGCAGACCTCGACGACGGTTCCCGTCTGATAACTGTTCTTTTCGGAAACCATCCAGGCCGCCGCGTCACCGATTTCCTTCGGTTCGGCCCACCGTCCAAGCATCGTTTGCGCGGAAACGCCGTCGCGAACTTGATCCGGCGTAACGCCGCGCATCTTGGCCATGGCTTCGGCGCGGCCAACCCACGAATCGGTGTTGGTGAAGCCTGGGCAAATGGTGTTGACGGTGATGCCGTCTTTGCCGAGTTGGTCGGCCATGACTTTGGCGAAACCGTGGATTGCGGTATTGGGAATGGTTGTCGTGAGCGCGCCCGGTAATAGTTGTTTGCCGGTAACACCTGAGACGTTGAGGATTCGACCGGCCGACGAGTTTTTAAGGTGCGGTACGGCGTGTTTCGTCGCATAGACGAAGGACATCAGGTTGAGGTTGAGAACCGTGCTCCAAATATCCTCATCCATGCTGTCCAAGGTGCCGGGGATCATGCCGCCGACGTTATTGACTAGGATATCGAGCCCGCCGAGGGCCGACACTGCTTCGTCGATGAATTTCTTGCAGCCATCTTCCGACGAAAGGTCAACGACGATGCCGACGGCTTTGACACCCTTGGCCTCAATTGCTTTTACCGCGGCGTTGAGGGCGTCCTCGTTGCGCCCTGAGAGGGCGACGTTACAGCCTTCATCGGCGAGGGAGTTGGCGATTGCGTTGCCGATACCGGCGCTTGAGCCGGTGACGGCAGCATTTTTACCTTTGAGTCCTAAGTCCATCTATTTTCTCCTGCGTTCGAATTTATGAATTTGATTAATCGCGGTTGTCGACGCGCTTATTAAAGGCGCGCACCTCAACCAGGTCCCAATAGTCTGCTTTGACCAAGGGGTCGTCTTTTTGGAATGCTTCGATGGCGGCACGGTTTTCGGCCTCTACCACATAGAGGCTGCCGACGACACCTTCGCCGTCATCGCCGGTCAACGGGCCCGACATGACATTCTTGATCGGGCTGGCATTCAAATATTCGACATGGGCCGCCATGACGGCGGGGTCGCGGGTGATGCCCGGTTTGTCGACACAAAAAATTACGAAATGCATTTCACTCTCCTCACTCTCCCATGATTTTTGTTCGTTTGTTTGTTTGGCCGCTAAGGTCCGTCAGACTGGCATTCTCATCCCGGCTTCTTCGGTGCGAAGGGCCACCCGCTCGATCAGTGCGAGCGTATCTTCGACATAAGCTTTATCGATGTCCCGGGTAATAAAGACGATGCGGGTTTGTTTATTCTCGCTCGGCCAGGCGTCGAGCCAGTCCAGGGAATGGAATATCATCTGCGCGCCCTGAATGACGGCCGGCCTATCGGGTTCGTCGGAGACGTTTATGATGCCCTTTACGCGAAGCAGGTTGGGGCCGGCTTCGTTGGTCAGACCTTCGAGGAACATGCGCAGCATGTTCAGGGACATCGGCTCGTCGCGGGTGATGACGAAGGATCGTATCGACGGGTCGTGGGCGTGCTCAACTTCGGGTGTGTGGCCATGCTCCCGGTAATAGGCGAGGGTTTCCTCGTCCATCTGACTTTCAGCGGGCGCGATGATCTCGCCGTCCTCGCCATAGAGGCCGGGCTGAATCCAGCTTTCCAGATCGACTTCCTTGGTGTCCGGATCGAACATCCCGGTCCCGAATAGGTCGGAGGGATCGATTTCCTCGGTCGAGGTCTCGGTGATCGGTGCCGCCGGGTTCAGGCCCCGGAGGCGGTCGGTCAATTCGGTAATTTTGGTTTTATCGTCGACCAAATCAACTTTGGTCACAATTAGACGGTCGGCGATTGCGGCCTGTTTGACGCATTCCGGAAAGCGGTCCAGGGAACTCACGCCGTTGACGGCATCGACCGTGGTGACCACGCCATCCAGTTGATAGCTGGTCAGCACCATGGGATTGGTCAGAATGATCTGTAGTACCGGCCCCGGGTCGGCGATGCCGGTGGTCTCAATCACGACACGGTCGAAATAGGGGACGGTGCCGGCCCGCCGCTGGATTTGAAGATCGCGAAATGTATCGATTAAATCGCCTTTGACAGAACAACAGAGACAGCCGTTGGCGAGCTGAATCACATTTTCATCGGAGCGCTCGATCAGGTCGTAATCCACGCCGATCTCACCGAACTCGTTGACGATGACGGCGGCCTGGCTCATCCCCGGGTGATGGAGGAGCGTGTTGAGCAGCGTCGTTTTACCGCTGCCTAGGAATCCGGTGATCAAGGTCACCCAGATTTTATTCACTCTACGCTCTCCATCTTACTCAAGGTTAGGTAGTTAGTAGATCTCGCAGCCCGGTAAGCCGCAGGAGATCAGGTGATCGCTGGGGAAGTTGGTAATGATCTCGCAACCGGTTTCGGTTACGACCACTTCTTCCTCGATGCGGGCGGCGCCGGAGCCGTCATCGGCACCCTTCCAGCACTCAACCGCAAAGACCATGCCTTTTTTGAGCTCGGTCTTCTGGCCCATGTAACGCCGTGAAATGATCGGGCGTTCCCAGAGGCTGAGCCCGACGCCATGACCGAATTGAAGCAGGAAGGCTTCGTCTTCGTTGGCGTAACCGAATTCCTCGGCCTTGGGCCAGGCTTTGGCGATATCATCGACCTTGGCGCCCGGCTTGATCTGATTGATCGCGTCATTCACCCAGTTGGAGCAAATCTCGTAGGCTTCTTTCTGGGCATCGTTGGGCAGACCGCAGATGAAAGTCCGGTAGTAGCAGGTGTGATAGCCGTTGAAGCTGTGCATGATGTCCAGGAAGATCATGTCGCCCGGCTGGATCATACGATCGGAAAATGTGTGCGAGTGGGGCGCGCCGCGCGGACCGGCGACCGAGTTTACGCATTCGACCCTTTCCGATCCCATGCCATAGAGTTTTTCGTTGGCGATGGCGACGAGGTCGCTCTCCTTGGAGCCGGGGCGAATCGCCTTGGCGATATCCAGATAGGTGGCATCGACCATGGCGGCGGCTTGTTTAAGAAGTTCGATCTCTTCGTCGGTTTTGACCTCACGCGCATCCATCAGCGCTTGCTGACCGTCGACGACGTCAATGCCTTCGGCCTCAAGGGCGCGGAGCATCGGTAGCTCCATCACGTCGATGCCCAGGGGCTTCTTATCGATGCCCAGCTCGATCATTTTTTCTTTAATCTGCTTGGCGAATTCGTTCTGAATGCCGTGTTCCGGCGGCAGAGCGCCCTGCATGGTCGAGACCGGTGCGTCCACGCGATTACCGAGCCAAGGGGCGGCCTTCCGCTTTGATGGCGGTGCGGGATCCCAGAGGAACGGAGCGCTGTCGGTTGCTGCCAGACAATATCGATCGAATTTGTCGCGTCCCCACTCGCCGATATGGGTCGCCGTGATGTAGCGAATGTTGTCGAAGTTAAAGCATAAGAATGCACCCAAACCAGCGTCGGCACAGGCTTGCTGTGCACGATCCAAGCGGTCTTTCCTGAGCTTTCCAAAATCTACTCCGGCTTCCCAATCCTTCGCCATGGTTCCCCAGGTGGCGGTCGAGCGCGGCGCGGTATAATGCATCTTTATCTCCTGCTAGATCGACGGGCGGTCAGCCCAAAATTCTGTATTCCCATTCTCAGCCCAATATTCGGCGTTCGTCCACCCTCTAAACTTGACCGGAGGGAATGCCGGAGGTTCGGTTTGGGCCGAAAATGTCCCTTTGTTGACACCGATTATCCGCTATGGAATGATCGGAAAACATTCAATGCAATCGTTTGCACAGATTGCGTTGCTTTTACAGCGAGGTCAATGTCGGAGAGCAATTTTCCGATCATTTTTTTTGTTTTTGAGGTCAGATGATCTCTGCTGAGGTCAGGTAACGTCCGTGGAGGGCGTTGTTTACCGGGAGCGTTCATGCTCCACTTTTTGATCTCGGGACGCGGAATGGAGGCTAAGTAGAACAGTGGCTAGGAAACCCAAAGCACCGGCGAAGTCAAAAGCTGCTGCAAAAGCGCCGGCGAATTCAGGATCACGCCTCAACGACGATATCGGCGAAGATAAACGCCTTAAGATGTTTCAGCTCCAGCTTGAGGTCCGGCATCTCGAGACGAGAGCCCATGATCTGTTCCTGCAAAACCTCGTTAAGGGCACAAGCCACCTCGCGGTTGGACAGGAGGCCATCGCCTCCGGCTTTGCCACGGCGATGCGGTCCGACGATTACACCTTCTGCACCTACCGCGGACATGCCCACACGATGGTGCGGGGCGCTTCAATGACGGCGGTGCTCGGCGAGTTGATGGGCCGGGAATGCGGCTTGCTCAACGGCAAGGGCGGCTCGATGCATCTTACCAGTGTCGAACATGGTGCGATGGGTTCTTACGCCATCATCGGTGCCCACTTGCCGATCGCGGCGGGGGCGGCCTGGAAATCCCAATATCTCGGCACCGGACAAGTCTCCGTATGCTTCTTTGGTGACGGTACGACAAACATTGGCGCCTTCCACGAAGCCATCAATATGGCGGCCGTCTGGAAGCTGCCCGTCGTGTTCGTCTGCGAGAACAATTTGTATATGGAATACACCCCGATCGGCGACGTGACGGCGGTCGAGCATCCGGCGGCGGACCGCGCCTCTGCCTATGGGCTTCCTTCCATCATTGTCGATGGCAATGATGCAGACGCGGTTTACCGGGTTGCCCGCGATGCTATCGAGATGGCGCGCGAGGGTGGGGGACCGTCTCTGATTGAGGCAAAGACCTATCGCCACTTTGGGCACTCCCGCGCCGATCCGGCGAAATACCGGCCGGAGGGTGAGCTCGAAGAATGGATGAAGAAAGATCCCATCCCGATGTATCGCCAACGGCTGCTTGATTTCGGTATTGGTGAAAACGTCGTCAGTTCTATCGAGGAAATGGTGATGAAGGCGGTCGACGATGCGACGGAGGCGGCCAAGGCGTCACCGGAGCCCGGATCGGAATATTTGTTTAAAGATGTTTGGGCTGATGGAGGCGCGTCATGGCGGAACTAACCTACCGGGACGCGGTTGCCGCTGCGATCGCACAGGAAATGCGCCGCGATGAAACCGTCGTGTTCTTGGGCGAGGATGTCGCCTGGGCCGGCGGCGTGTTCAAAACCACGGTTGGGCTGTTGGATGAATTCGGCGAAAAACGGGTTCGCGACACGCCGATTTCCGAGCAAGCCATCATCGGTGCCGCCATGGGGGCCGCGATGACCGGGCTGCGCCCGATTGCGGAAATCATGTTCTCCGACTTCTTTGCGGTTTGCTGGGATCTCATTGCCAACCAGATCCCCAAGACCCGTTATATGACCAGCGGACAGGTCATCATGCCGTTGGTGATCCGGACGGCCAATGGCGGCGGTGTGCGGTTTGGCGCGCAGCATTCCCAGAGTATCGAAAACTGGGCGATGATGATCCCGGGCCTGAAGGTCGTGGCGCCGTCTACCCCGGCGGATGTTAAAGGCTTGCTTGCGGCGTCGATCCGGGACGATGACCCGGTCATCTTCTTCGAGCAAAAATCCCTTTATGCCGACAAAGGCGAAGTGCCGGACGGCGAGTATGTCGAAGAGCTCGGCAAGGCCAAGGTCCTCCGCGAAGGAACCGATGCCACAATTATTGCGCTCGCCGCGATGGTGCCCCGGGCGATGAAGGCCGCCGAGAGGCTTCAAGCCGAGGACGGGATTTCCGCGTCGGTCGTCGATGTCCGCTGTCTGGTACCGCTCGATACACAAACCATCTTTGCCGAGATCAGAAAAACCGGTCGCGCGTTCACCGTGGAAGAAAATCCCCGGCTTTGCGGCTGGGGGGCGGAAATTTCCTCGCTCGCGATGGAGGAATGTTTCTGGGATCTCGACCTGCCGTTGATCCGGATCACGACGCCGCATATTCCGCTGCCGTCCGCCGATGCGCTCGAAGACGAGGCCTTGCCGTCGGTCGAGCGAATTTACAACACCGTGCGTGAGGGGCTCGACTGATATGGATGTCATCATGCCCCAACTCGGCGAGACCGTCGCCGAAGGCACCGTCACGGTGTGGCATAAGAAAGTCGGCGATACGGTCGCGGCCGACGAACTGCTGTTCGAGATCGGCACCGACAAAGTCGAGATGGAAATCCCGGCGTCCGATGCCGGTGTTCTGACCGAAATCCGTGTCTCCGAAGGCGAGACGGTTGCGGTTGGGACCGTGCTGGCGATCATCGATGATGGAAAAGCGACGTCTTCCGCGCCGGCGGAAGCGGCCCCCGCCGAGGCAGTTGCCGTGACACAGGCGGCCTCTGCTCATGATGCGTCGGGTCGAACGTCACCGCCTCAATATGCGAACCGAAGATTGTCGCCGGCGGTGCGCAAGCTTGTCGCCGATAATAATCTCAATCCCAACGACATCCAGGGCAGCGGCCGGGAAGGCCGGATTACCCGAGACGATGTCCTGGCCTTTCTAAAAGGTGCTGCTGCGTCTGTTTCGGCACCGGCACCGGTAGCTTCTGCGCCCGGCCCCGCACCGCGTTCCGGCGACGGTCGAATCGTGATCCCCTTTAACCGGGTCCGCAAAATGACGGCGGAGCATATGGTGCGCTCCATCGCCACCAGTGCCCATGTTTTGCAGGTAGTCGAAACCGATTTCTCCAATGTCGACAAGGCGCGCAAGGCCATCGGGCCGTCTTGGAAAGAGCGGGAAGGGTTTTCGCTCACCTATTTGCCCTTCATCGCGAAGGCGGTCTGCGATGCCATGCAGGCCTATCCCAACATTAACGCCAATGTTGAGGGTGAAAACCTTGTTGTTTTTGACGGGGTCAATCTTGGGATCGCCGTCGATCTTGGTGAAGCCGGACTTGTGGCACCGAATATTAAAGATGCCGACCGGATGACGGTTCCGGAACTCGCCCGGGCGATCAGCGCTTTAGCGGCCAAGGCGCGGTCGGGCGGCTTGACCCCGGACGATCTTGGCGGCGGGACCTATACGCTCTCCAATAACGGCTCTTACGGGACCGTGATCACGGGCTCGATTATCAATCAGCCGCAGGTCGCGATCCTGTCGACCGATGGGATTGCCAAAAAACCTGTCGTCGTCGATGTCGATGGCGAGGATATGATCGCGATCCGGCCTGTCGGTATGTTGGCGCAATCGTTCGATCATAGGGCCATCGATGGCGGTTACTCGGCGGGGTTCCTCAATAAGGTCAAAGAAATCCTCGAAACCCGGGATTGGCGCGCCGCGTTTTAGGTCTATCGGAGCGCGGGTCCCTGCGTGTAGCTCACCCTTCGATTAACTCAGGGTGAGGACATTTCTCTAGGGCCCTCATGCTGAGTTTATCGACCTGCCTTCGCCCGCTGAAGCGGGCTTCGCGCAGGCGGGAGCATGAGTTTCAGGTTACTTCGCCGGTCCGGTGGAGCTTCGAACCATCAGGCGGGGGACGATCCGGATCGTTTGCGGGCTCGACGGGTCGTCGTTGAGGTCACCCAACAGCATCCTCGCCGCATAACTTCCCATTTCTTCGAGCGGAATTCTGATTGTCGTGAGCGGCGGATCGATTCGGTCGATAAAACGCATGTCATTGAAGCCTGCCAGGGAAATATCGTCGGGGCATTTTAACCCGGCGTTCTTCAAGGCGCTCAAACAACCGAGGGCGATCATGTCGTTACCGGCGATGATCGCGGTAAAATCGTGGCCGGATTGCAGGAGTCGCGCGGCGGCGAGCTGGCCGTCCTCTTCGGTGAAAGTGTCGGACTGGGTCGCTAGTTCGGGTGCGAATTCCAGCCCGTGATCGCGCAGCGCGCTGACATAGGCCTCGAACCGCCACAAACCGGTCGAGCTGTGATGGGGGCCCGAGACCATGGCAATGCGGCGGTGCCCGAGATCCGTCAGGTGCTGAACAAGCATTTTGATCCCGGCGGTTTCATCCGCAACCACGGAGGGGATGTCGTTTTTCGCGGTCGTGCGGTTAACCAGGACGAAGGGCAGCTTTTCCCGCAGGCAACGCTCAATCGTTGGGTCTTCTAGGCGGGCGGTCGCCAGGATCAGTCCGTCGACCCGGCGTTCCTGCATGCGTTCAAGGCACATCTGCTCGCGGTCGGGCTGGTTGTCGGAGTTAGCGACGACGACGGTGTAACCGGCTTCCTCCAGGGTTCGGTCGATACCCTTGATGATCGGTGGAAATACCGGGTTGGTGAGATCGGGAACCAGAACCCCGACGGTGTAGGACCGGTTGGTCTTGAGACTTTGCGCGAATGTATTGGGCCGGTATCCGAGCCGTTCGGCGGCCGCGAGGGTTCGCTCTGCGATCTCGGCGGTAACCATTTCCCGGGTCGCCGGGTTGAGCGCGCGCGAAATCGTCGAGGGGTGGACACCCACCTCCCGCGCAATATCTCTCAAGGTTACTCGGCTATCCGCCACTTGGAATTCCTTGTGCATGACGATCCGTTTCAAGTAATAGGCTAGATTCGCAAGAATTGCTTTCACATTCTGATGCGGACGTTATAGTTTTTGCAATCGTTTGCAGAAAATTTCTTATGGGTCGATCGATTGCGTAGATGCACCGGTCTTATCCACTTAAGTCCGCAGGAGGGTTCAAAAAAATGGCAAGTTTGAAAGATCACACAATCGGCTGGATCGGCACGGGACGCATGGGGTACGCGATGGCCGAGCGGTTGTTGAAAGCCGGCGCCGATGTAACGGTCTGGAACCGGACCCGGGCAAAAGCAGAGCCCTTGGCCGAGCATGGCGCGACCGTCGTCGATAATATCCAGGATCTGGCCGACCGGGACATCGTCTTCACCATCGTTTCCGGGCCCAATGATTTCATCGAAGTGGCGCTCGGCGAGAAGGGAGTCCTAAAAGGCGGCGGTAAACTTCCGAAATTGTTGATCGATTGCTCGACGATCTCCGAGGAAGCATCGCGTACCGTTCGCCAGGAGGCTGCCAAACTTGGCGTTACCATGCTGGATGCTTGCGTTAGCGGAAATGACAAGGCGGTCACCGGCGGCGCGTTATCGGTCGTTTCTTCCGGCGATAAAGACGCCTTCGACGTCGCGGAGCCATATCTTCAGGCTCTCGGTCGCAGCGTCGATTACGTTGGGGAAGGCGAAAATGCGCGCATCGTCAAGATTTGCCACAATGTCTTTCTCGGCATTGTCGCACAGACGATGGCGGAGATCACGGTGTTGGCAGAGAAGAACGGCGTGCCCCGGCATTCGTTCCTCAATTTCATCAATAACAGCGTGATGGGATCAACCTTCACCAAATATAAGACCCCGGCCTATGTGAACCTCGATATGACCACGACCTTCACGCCGGTACTGTTGCGCAAAGACATGGATCTCGGCCTGGCCGCGGCACGCGACCTCGGCGTTCCGATGCCGGTGTCGGCGGCGGCTCGGGAAGTGGTGCAGTCCTTGATTGGCAATGGCTATATCGATTGCGATTTTGCCGCGCTGATCAAGCTGCAGGCTGCGAATTCGGGCCTCAAGATTGAGCCTGAGGATGTCGAGGTCGGCACGGGGCTTTAGGTGCGGCTTTTACCCCAAGAGAAATTTGAACCCGAGCGGTTTGCCTATGCGCTATCTGCTATCTAGGCTGTAAGAACGGCGGTTTATTTTCGTGCAGAGAGGTCAATGTTATGGGCACGCCAAAAGTCATTCTTCAGCTCTATCCCGTCATTCCCGCCGAGGGAGAAACCGCTGACGAACAGTTCAAATGGCGACAGGATAATCGCCCCGTCGGCAATGATATGGAGAAGTATCACGAGATCCTCCATGAATGGACCGATGTCGTCAAAGAAGCCGACAAGATGGGCGTTTGGGGCGTCTCCACCATCGAGCACCACTTCCATTCCGAGGGCTACGAAGTCGGGCCGAACCCGGGCATTTTGAATGCCCATTGGGCGGGGCAGGTGGATTGCCATGTCGGCGCGCTCGGTTACGTGATGGCGACGCAGGATCCGGTGCGGGTTGCCGAGGAAACGGCGATCCTCGATCATTTGACCAAGGGCAAGTATTTCTGCGGGTTTGCGCGCGGTTATCAATCCCGCTGGGCTAACGTGCTGGGGCAATTTTCAGAGACCAACGCGACGTTGTCCGACGGCAGCGCCGGCGATCTTAAAAATCGCGATATCTTCGAGGAACGGGTCGAGATGGTCCTCGACTTCTGGCAAAAAGAATCCGTCGAGGTTAAGGGCGATTATTACGAAGTGCCCTATCCCCATGGGACGGGCGTCGAAGGATATCCCGCCGCCGAGACCGCGCGGCTTGCCGGCACACCGGGTGAGGTCGACGCGCAAGGCCGTATCCGCAAAGTCAGCGTCGTGCCCAAACCTTACCAGAAACCCTATCCGCCCTGTTTCGTCGCGGCGATGAAAAGCCTGGAGACCATCAGCTTTTGCGCCAAGCATGGTTTCATTCCGTCTTACTTCATGGGCGATCAGGGTATGACCGAATGTTTCGACCTCTATGTCGAGGCGGCGGCGAAATATGGCCGGTCCTACAAGCGCGGCCAGAATCAATGCGTCGTGCGTTGGAACCATGTCACCAAGGACGAGGCAGAGTTCAATCGCAAATTGCTGGCCTATGATCTTGATATCTACACGAACTTCTACGGACCGTTCTTCCCGCAATTGCCGACCGGCGATGAGGCAACCCGTATCCAGTCGATTAAAGAATCCGGGTTGTTCTTGGGCGGCACCGTCGATGAACTGATCAAGACCTGGCAAGGCACCTATGCCAATGCGCCGGCCGAATACATCATGCTGATCTTCCATTGGGCGCAGCAGCCCAAGGACGACATGCTGGAGGAGCTCGATACCTTCATCAATAAGGTCGTGCCCGAGCTCGAGGTTCCCGACTACGCGATAGCGGCGGAGTAGTTCGCGCGCTCTTAATCTAGATTGCGTTTTCCAACTATCGTACTATTGAAACGTGCGTAATTTGGGAGACGTATGATGTTTAAATTATTTGCGGTCGCCCTAGCGGCCAGTACTATTTTGCTGACTGCGGCGTTGTCCCATACCGATGCGCGTGCCGCCGAAAAATTTGAATTCGACCTTCACGTCGACGCTGGAGCGCAGCGTTTCCAAGAGGAGATGGAAGAAGGGCGCCGTAGGGTCCGTGAGTGGTGGGGGGCAACATTTGAGGGGACGATTACGGTCGAGGCCCGGCCCGAATACCGAATATCAAAAGCACTGGTTCCCGCCTGGCGTGGCAATCGGGGGCGCATGGAGTTTGGACCCTTTCCGATCGCGCGCGGTTTTGCAGCGACAATTCACGAGCTGGTGCATGTTTATGCGCCGAATGGTAACCGCTTCCTTGCCGAAGGCCTCGCGGTTTATGCCCACGACCATCTGAAGGGACCCGATGCCTTTCCCAATAATGGGCGGAACCTTAAAAGTCTGGCCAAGGATCTCGTTGGTAAATTTACGATTGCGGAACTGGATAGCCTAGCGACCCCGGCACGCATGCCCGGTAAGCAGGGCGGACGAGAGAGCTATATCCTCGCCGGTTCCTTCGTGAAGTTTCTGATCGAGACATACAGCTTGGAAAAGTTTCGCGGACTCTACGCGCTGAGCCCATTGATCGTTAAGCAGCGTATCGGAGGCGCGCCGGAGCGTTACCAAAA